>JANOYI010000530.1:0-7799 GCA_031428795.1 Ilumatobacteraceae bacterium
ATTGCATGCATGGCTGTGGCAGTGACAGTTCGAAATGTGCCGAATGAGGTGCGCAACGAGCTTGCGTCGCGGGCTGCCCTGAAGGGGTGGTCATTGCAGGAGTTCCTGTTGCAGGAGCTTGTCGAACTGAGCAAGCGTCCCGATCGTGAGGTGCTGGTTGCTCGACTGCGGGCCAACTCGGCTGGACACGCACCGGTGTCAGTCAACGACATTCTCGATGCACGCGACGCCGAGCGTCGATGATCGTTCTTGATGCCAGCGCCGCAGTTGCGCTGCTCGTCGACAGCGGGTCAGTCGGTGCTGAGGTCGGAGCGAAGCTCTTGCAGCACGAGATCGCATACCCATCGCTACTGCCGTACGAGGTTGCAAGTGCACTGCGCCGACTCGCCGCGAGCGAAGTCATCACTCCGCAGCTGGCAGCTCGCTCGCTGCACGACGTCACACTGCTGAATGGTCAAGCATTTGAGTTTGCGGAGCTCGCCAGTCGCGTGTGGGAACTTCGCCGCAACCTCTCCACCTACGACGCTTCATACATCGCTCTCGCAGAGCTCCTTGACGTGCCATTGCTCACCCTTGACTGGCGCCTGCGGGGCGCGCCAGGTCCGCGATGCCAGTTCGTGGACCTGCCGACGCCCAACCCTTGACCCGACGGTGTCGCGTAGGCTGCGGTCATGGCCGTGTTGGCGATCGATCAAGGGACTTCGGCAACCAAAGCGGTAGTTGTTGACGATGACGGCACCGTGCTCGGCGTCGCCGAAGTTCCTGTAGAAGTGCAGGCGACGCCCGATGGTGGAGTCGAACTGGACCCGGAGGCGCTGTGGCAGAGCGTGGTCGCTGCCGGCCAACAAGCGATCGCGGCGGCTGGGCAGCCCTCACTTCACGCCATCGGACTGGCCAATCAGGGCGAGACCGTGCTGGCCTGGGACCGCCGAACTGGGCGGCCAGAAGGACCCGCAATCGTGTGGCAGGACCGTCGCTCCAGCGAGATCTGCGACGAGCTCGCACAGCACTCCGCTCGTCTCGCTCACATCACCGGCCTCGAGCTCGATCCGTACTTCGTCGCGCCGAAGGTGGTGTGGTTGCGCCTGCGGGTGGCACCAGAGCTGACCATCACGACAACTGACACGTGGTTGCTCCATCGCCTCTGTGGCGCGTTCGTCACCGACGTCGCGACCGCCGGTCGAACGCTGCTGCTGGATCTCGAGACCGGTGCGTGGAGCGATGAAGCCTGTGAGGCGTTCGGCATCGACGCAGCCCAGCTCGCGCAGGTCGTCGGCAACACCGTGCCACTCGGGGAGTGCACCACATTCGGCGGCAGCGTTCCCGTGACTGGCGCATGCGTCGATCAACAGGCCGCACTGTTCGCCGAGGCTTGCCACGCAGCGGGAGAGGCGAAGTGCACGTACGGCACCGGCGCCTTCCTGTTGGCGAGTACGGGCAACACTCCGACCCGGTCGACCAATGGGCTGGTCGGCTGCCCTGCGTGGATGCTGGATGGCGAGCTGACCTGGTGTCTCGATGGGCAGGTGTATACAGCGGGCGCAGCCGTGAGCTGGTTGATCGACATGGACATCATGAAGTCCGCGAACGACCTCGATGCACTCGGTGGTGCCGTCGCCCATTCTGCTGGCGTGACCTTCGTGCCCGCCCTCGCCGGCCTCGCCGCCCCGTACTGGAAACCACACGCCAAGGCGGCGTTCACCGGGATGTCGCTGGGCACCGAACGTGGGCATCTGGTCCGTGCTGCAATCGACGGCATCGCTGCACAGGTCGCGTTGCTGGCGCACGCAGCAGGTCGCGATCTCGGCGCTCCGCTCACACGTCTGCGCGTCGATGGCGGTCTCACCCGCAGCCACACACTTCTACAGGTGCAGGCCGACCTTCTCCAGTGCCCCGTCGAGGTCTATCCATCACCCCACGCCACCGCTCTTGGCGTTGCCGAGTTCGCCGCGATCGGCGCCGGGCGGCCGTTGCCATCCGACACGTGGCGGCCAAGTGCGATTGTCGAACCGTCAATCACCGCCGATGAAGCCTCGTCCCGACTGGCCACCTGGCAAGCCGTCGCCGACGCGACGCTGGACTTCTGATGCCGACAACACACGTATTCGATGTCGTTGTTGTGGGCGGCGGCGTGGTCGGCTGCGCCGTTGCTCGGGAGCTGAGCAAGCTCGAACTGTCGGTTGCGCTCGTCGAGGCACGCAACGACGTTGGCGCTGGCACCAGCAAAGCCAACACTGCGATTCTGCACACCGGTTTCGACGCAGGACCAGGCTCGCTCGAGTCGCGCTTGGTAGCCCACGGGTACCAACTGCTCCGCGATTACGCCCCCACCGTCGGCGTCTCCATCGAACAGACCGGTGCGGTGTTGGTGGCATGGGACGACGAGCAGGCAGCCAACCTTCCGCGGCTGGCAGAAAAGGCGATGGCGAACGGTTATGGCCGCGCTGAAGTCATCGATGCCGCGACTGTTCGTGAACTTGAGCCGCATCTCGGCGACGGAGTAACCGGTGGGATGGTCGTGCCCGACGAGCACCTGATCGACCCGTGGAGCACTCCGATCGCGTTCGCGACGGAGGCGGTGGCCAACGGATGCCAGCTCCTTACAAATCTCCAGGTGACGGACGTGGAAGTTGGCCCCGAGGTCACTCGCTTGATCGCTGACGACGGCCGCGAAGTTCTCGCCCGGTTCGTTGTCAACGCCGCGGGATTGCACGGCGACACTCTGCACCGACTGTTCGGGTTCGACGGGTTCCGCATTCGCCCGCGCCGAGGAGAGCTGATCGTGTTCGACAAGTTGGCGCGTCCTCTACTCGGCCGCACAATCCTGCCGGTGCCGACATCGCACACGAAGGGCGTGCTGGTGGCGCCGACCGTGTTCGGCAACATCATGCTCGGCCCCACCGCTGACGACATCGACGACAGAGCTGCAACTGGCAGCACCCGCGCCGGTTTGGACACGCTGCTCCAGAAGGGACATCGCATTCTTCCCGCCCTGCTCGGCGAGGAAGTCACCGCCATTTATGCGGGCTTGCGAGCCGCCACGGAGCACAGCGATTACCAGCTGACCAGCGACGCTGGTGCCCGCTACGTGTGCCTCGGCGGCATCCGCTCCACTGGCCTCACCGCTTCGATGGCGCTGGGTGAGGAGGCGGTAGCTCTGTTGGCATCAATCGGCCTTTTGGTGACCGCCCGACCGTCCGACGCTCGCACCCCAGTCCGACTCACGCCACTCGGGGAGAAGGACGAACGCCCGTATCAGCGCGGTGGCACCATCGTCTGCCACTGCGAGCGGGTGACCTTGGGGGAGATCAATGCTGCGGTCACCAGCGCGGTGCCTGCACGGGATCTGGACGGACTGCGTCGACGCACGCGGGCGCTCGCCGGCCGGTGCCAAGGGTTCTACTGCGCTGCCGAGGTGTGCTTCATCGGCGCCGTCGCATCAGACCGGCCAATGAGCGAATGGATGGGCCTTCCGTGAGGGAGGCCGCTGTCGTGATCGTCGGCGCCGGCCCGGCCGGCCTCAGCGCGGCCATCGCGCTACGCCAACGCGGTGCCGGTCGCGTGATCGTGTACGAACGCGAGCTGCAGGCCGGCGGCGTGCCGCGTCACACCGATCACCTCGGCTACGGGTTGCGCGACCTCCATCGAGTGATGACCGGCCCGAAGTACGCGGCCCGACTCGTACGGGCGGCCGAGCGCGCAGGAGTCGAGATCGAGGTGAGCCGGGCTGTCCACTCCTTCGTGGATCGGGTGGTGACCACAAACGGTGCGGGCGGCCCCGAGTCGGTCACGGCCGGCGCGATTATCCTCGCCACCGGGGTGCGCGAACGTCCTCGCGCCGCACGACTGGTGCCAGGTGACCGGCCCGCCGGCGTGGTCACGACTGGTGCGCTGCAACAGTTCACCGCTATCCACCGTCAGCGCGTGGGGAACCGTGCCGTCATCGTCGGCGCAGAGCACGTCAGCTTCTCCGCCGTGCTCACGCTCACCCACGCAGGCTGCGCGGTCGCTGCAATGGTGACACCGCTCCCCCGTCATCAGACGTACGAACCCCTTCGGATCGCGACCTCGAGCCGTCATCGCGTGCCGATTCACACCGGCGTCGAGATCGCCGAGATCGTCGGCCGCACTCGAGTGGAAGCGGTTGTGCTGTCCGACGGTCGGCACATCGAGTGCGACACCGTTGTGTTCACCGGCGACTGGATCCCGGACCACGAGCTCGCACGCTCGGCAGGTCTGCCGATGACGGCGACCGCGAAGAGTCCCGTCGTCGATAGCGGCTGGCACACCCCACAACCAGGCGTGTTCGCCATCGGCAATCTCACCCACCCCGCCGAAACGGCTGACGTCTGCGCACTCGGTGGTCGCGCCGCAGCCGCCCACGTCATGGACTGGCTCACCCTGCAGACCTGGCCCACAGAGGTGACACCCATCGTCGTAGAACCGCCGATCTCGTGGGCGGCCCACACCGCCAACGGCATCACGCTCAGGGTCAGCAACTTCGTCAAAGGCCGCATCGAATGCCGAGTGGGAGACGAAGTCCTCCACCAAACCGGGCACCGAGAATGGACCCCTAACCGAGCAATCCACCTTCCGAGCATAGGGAACGTACGTTCTATACGGCTGCTACAATAATTCAATGACTGGACGCCCTCGATCGTGGACCGACGCACAACTTGTCGCCGCGACCGAGACCTGCAGCTCCATCGCCGAGGTGATTCGGGTGCTCGGTTTGAAACCCGGAGGCGGCACATACCAGCACATACATCACCGTATGCGAGTGCTCAACATCAGCATTCTCCAACACGACCCATGGGCATGGATGAAGCAGCCCGGTGCGAACACCGGCGGTCGACAAATGCCGCTGAGCGAGGCGCTCACCTCACCCTCGCCATACATGAACATCGCAAAGTTGCGAAAGCGGCTACTGCGTGCGGGCCTCAAGCAGAACTGCTGCGAGGTGTGCGGTGTCATCGAGTGGATGGGGAAATCGCTGACGTGCCAACTCGACCATGTTGACGGCGATCGAGCCAACAACTGCTTGGACAACCTCCGTATGCTGTGCCCGAATTGTCACGCGCAGACCGAGACATGGTGTCGGCGCAGGTCAGATCGGCCGACGTAGCCCAATGGCAGAGGCACAGCGCTTAGGACGCTGCAAGTGAGAGTTCGAATCTCTCCGTCGGCACATGTTGGTTGATGTGCAATTGAGTTCTGCTCATAACGATTGGGTGGAGCTGCGCGATGGGGTGCTGCAGGCGGAGGCTGACGGGTTCGACACCACGTGGGTGCTGGACCATTTTGACGGGGCCGTGCTCGGCGGCGACCGCGAGCTGCTCGAGTGCTTCACGCTGCTCGGCGCACTTGCCGTGGCGACAACCACGATCAACCTTGGCGCGCTGGTGGTCAACGTGGCCAACCGCCACCCTGCGGTCACCGCCGCGGCGGCCAGCAGCGCTCATCGGATCAGCGCCGGACGACTGCGTATGGGCCTCGGCGCCGGCGCACCGCCCGCCTCGGCGTGGGCCAAGGAGCATCATGACCGGGGCATTCCGCTCCGAACCGAGATGTCAGCCAGACACCAAGCCGTCGTTGACCAGATCGCTGTCCTACGCACCATCGAGCCGATGCCGATCATCGTTGGCGTCAACTCCGTGGAACTCGCCGCCGTCGCTGGCCGCTACGCGGATGGTGTCAACGTTCGCCTGAGCAGTCCGAAGGCAGCGGCCTATCTCGCTGCCGCAATTGAAGCGGCCAAGGGCAAGTCGTTCGAGACCAGTGGATGGGCTTCCGTGCACGACCAGCCATCACAGGACAAGGCGCACGAGTTGCACCTCGACCGACTGATTCTCTCCCGCTTGGAACCGCTGAGCTAGACGAGAGTTAGACGGCTGCCCGCACCGCGATGCCTGCGGTGACGGTCGCGATGACCTGGCTAATCATCGGTTCGTCGATGGGTGCGTCGGTCACGATCCAGCGGTACATCAGCGGTGCGATCACCAGATCCTGAACGACTTCGAGGTCGAGCGCCGGATCGATCTCGCCTCGCTCTACACCGCGCAACAACACTGCGCGCATTGGTGCCCGTCGCTGCTCGACGAATGCCCGGTATGCATCAGCCACGTCCGGGTTGACCTTCGCAGCAGCGATCATCTGCGGGAACACTCGCTGCAGCTCGCGGTCTGACAATGGTGAATCGATGCCGCCGAGCAGCGCTTCCAAATCGCCCTGCAGCGTGCCGGTATCGGGCGCCACCGGCTTGCGTACGCACGACATCCATGCGTCGAGCATCAGCGCTTCCTTCGACGTCCACCGCCGGTAGATCGTCGCTTTGCCAACGCCCGCCCGCGAGGCCACCGCATCCATGGTGAGACCGGCAATGCCCACCTCGGCGACGAGATGCAGCGCTGCCTCCAGAATCTCGCCGGTGCATGCCTCATTGCGTGGCCGACCGCGGCGGAGTTGCGAATTCATACTCAGGATCCTGCCACCGGAACGAGGTCTGTGAACACCTTTTCTTCAATGACCAATTCGTCCTGCGCTGCGGCCGGAAGGAACTGGTAGGCCACGAATGCTGCGATAGCCACGACCGCTGCGCCCAGCAATAGGCCCTGCGACAGACCGTCGACGAACGAATCCTTCGCGACCCGGGCGAACTCGCTACCTGTCGGGCCGAGGTCGCCCGACACCCTCAGCGCAGCACCAAGGCTGCCACGGGCTTCGCCCAGCAACGAGCCGCTCAACCCGAAGCCTCGAGCCACGTCATCAATGCCAGCCGCGTACACGCTGGCGACCAAGCTGCCGATGATGGCGACGCCCAAGGCGCCACCCATCTGGCGAGTGGTGTCGTTCACTGCAGAGCCAACGCCAGCCTTCGAGCGCGGCAGGGAACCCATCACGCTCTCGGTGGCCGGCGCCATTGTCAGCGCCATGCCAAAGGCCATGAAGCACATGTTGATGATGACTCGCGGGTAGCTGGAGTCGGTCTCAATCGTCGACAGCACGACCATCGCCACGGAGATGATCGACAGCCCCATGGCCACCACTCGTTTGGTGCCCAGCCGCTCGACAAATCGAGCCGACAGTGGGGCGGTGATCATCATCGTCATTGCGTACGGGATGAGGCGAACACCGGCCTGCAGCGGGCTGTAGCCGTGCACCAATTGCCAGTACTGCGTCATCAGGAACAACGAGCCGAAGAGCGCGAAGAACGTGAGCGTTACGGCGATGTTGGCAGCCGTGAAGCGCGGGTTCTTGAAGAAGCTCATATCGAGCATCGGGTGATCGGTGAACCGCTCCCACGCGATGAATGCGGAGAGGCCAGCGATGCCAACGCCGAAGGCGAGCATCACTTCGACGCTGGTCCAACCCTTCGTCGGGCCTTCGATGATGCCGAACAGCAGTGCACCGAGAGCGACGATGGAGAGCACCGCACCAAGCGGATCGAGGCGGGGTGCAGTCATGTCCCTCGACTCAGGCACAAAGTAGTAGCCGGCGATCACCGCTATCGCCCCGATCGGCAAGTTCACCCAGAAGACTGAACTCCACGAGAAGTGCGTCAGCAGCAAGCCACCGATTACCGGGCCGAGGGCCACACCAAGACCGGAGAAGCCGGCCCAGATAGCGATTGCGCGACCGCGTTCCTTCGGGTCGCGGAACACGTTGGTCAGGATCGAGAGCGTGGACGGCATGATCAATGCGCCACCGACACCCATCAGGGCGCGTGTCGCGATGAGGTTGGATGGTGAGTCGGCGAGGGCGGACAGCACCGACCCGAAGGCGAAGATCACGATGCCGAC
>JANOYI010000531.1:0-5273 GCA_031428795.1 Ilumatobacteraceae bacterium
CAGTCTGGTTGATGACCGGATTCATCGAGCAGATACCGATCGAGATAGAGGAGAGTGCGCGAACCGATGGCGCTAACGGTTTCCGAGTGTTCTGGCACGCCACGTTGCCCCTCGCTGCTCCCGGAATCGTGGCCACCTCCATCTTCGTGGCCCTGTTGGCGTGGAACGAGTTCCTCATTCCCGTCCTGCTTGCCGGCGAGGACAGCAAGACGCTGCCGGTGTACATCAGCGGCTTCATCTCCAACCGCAACCTCGACTGGGGCCCGATGGCCGCGGCGAGCACGCTGGCCATCATCCCCATCGCAGTGTTCACGGCACTCATCCAGCGTCGCCTCGTGGGCGGCCTCAGCTCCGGCGCGGTGAAAGAATGAACCGAGCCATCCGCACCAGCCGAGACGTCGTCCCCTCCGACCGGCATGAGCTGGTTCGGCGAGCCAATGTCGAGCTGGTGTTCCGCACCATCACCGACCATGCCCCCATCAGCCGGACCGACCTGATCAAGCTCACTCGCCTGTCGAAACCGACGGTGCTTGCGCTCGTCGCAGCGTTGGAGGAGGAGGGTCTCATTCGCCCGGCTCCCCTGAGCGCTCTCGCCGAGCCACGCCGCAACGTGGGTCGCACGCCGGCCGCATACGAGCCTGATCCACAAGCGGCCTACGTCATCGGCGTCGACGTGGGCGGCACTAAAATTGCTGCCGCGCTGGCGGATCTCAGCGGCAAAGTTATCGCCGAGTTCGAGGAGCCGACGTCGCGACGAGGTGGCGCCGAAGTCGTCCAACAGATCGCCGACCTTGCGCGCCGTCTGGCCAAGTCTGCCGGCGTGCCGTGGCAGCGGGTCGATGCCGTGTGCGTCGGGACCCCTGGCGTGGAGAACGCCGACGGCACGATCCGGATGGCCGACAACGTGCGCGGCCTCGACCGGGTGAAGGTGGCCAGCACACTGCGCCGTTCTCTGCGTACCTCGATCCTCATCGAGAACGACGTGAACCTCGCCGCCATCGGCGAGCTCGAAGTCGGCGCTGCCGGTGACTGCAACACCTTCGTTCTGCTGGCCATCGGAACCGGCGTGGGCATGGGCATCATCATCGATGGGCAGTTGGCGCGCGGCGGGCGCGGCGGCGCTGGGGAGGTCGCCTATCTCCCGCTCGGCGCCGACCCGGCGACCGCCGAGTCCCGGCGACGTGGCGCTTTCGAGCTCACCGCATCCGGTTCCGGCGTGCAGGACCTGCTTGCGGCCGAGTTGGCTGATCGCAACGGGCATGCAGCCGAGTCGTCGCTCCTCGCGCCGAGTGACGCACACGCCATCTACGACGCGGCGGCCAGCGGCGACCCGGTGGCGGTTGCGGTGGTTCGGCGCCACGCTGCTGCAGTCGCCAACGCGGTCCTGGTCGCGGCGGCTGTCATCGACCCCGAGTTGGTGGTGCTCGGCGGTGGCATCGGGTCGAACCCAGTATTGCTCGTCCCCTTGCGTGAGGCGGTTGCTGCCATCACGCCGTGGCCGGTGCGCATTGAGACGTCGTCGTTGGGGTCCCGTGCTGGTGTGCTGGGTGCTGTTTCGCACGCTCGTCGGTCGTTGCCCGAGATCGAGTCGCAGCGTGTCAGCGCAAGGCTCCAGACCACAAGCGAGGGAAGTCATCAGATGGAGCCTCAGTTATGACACCGGCGGAGGTGATCGGCGAGCCCTTCCACTGCGTGGAGATCAGTGCGCACGACGTGCTCGCCGACCTGGGTCCGTTCACCATCTGCGTCAACAATCCACCCTGGTCGTCGTTGGCAGCGAACGTCGCGCTGCCTGTTCGCGTGGTCGACGCGTGGAACATGGACCTCGCTCATCTCGAGCGTGTGGCCGCCCAACCCGACGACAGTGAGGTCATCGTGGGCTTCGGTGGGGGAACCGCGCTTGACACTGCGAAGTTCCTCGCGTGGCGGCTCGACCGGCCGCTCGTGCAGATTCCCACCATCACCTCCGTCGATGCCGGCTTCACGGACGCCATCGGCATTCGCGACGCCGGCCGTGTTCGATACGTCGGCCGCATCGTGCCCAGGATGGTCGCTCTCGATCTGCCGCTCATCCGCAGCGCACCGGCTCGTCTCAATCGTGCGGGCATCGGCGACGTGCTGTCGTGTCATACCGGCCTCTTCGACTGGCGTCTGGCCGCTGACGGTGGACACGGGCACCCGTGGGACCCTCGGCTGGCGGAGTTTGGTGCTGGTCTGCTCGACGAGTTGGAAGAGGCTGTCGACGACATCGCGGCAGTCACCGACGCCGGGGTGCGGTTCCTGGCAGATGCCTACCGACAGATCGGGGCTGCATGCGCCGCAGCCGGTCACAGCAGGTTCGAGGAGGGCAGCGAGCACTTCTGGGCATACGCCTACGAGCACGCAACCGGAGCCCACCCGGTGCACGGGGAGATCATCGCGTTCGCTGTATGTGCGATGGCTTCCGTCCAGCACAACGATCCTCAACGCGCGCTGCGACTCGTGGAGCGCTCCGGGGTCCGCGCACACCCGGCAGACCTCGGTATCTCCAAGGCTGACTTCCGTCGATGCCTACTTGAACTCGGCGAGTACACCCGAGCCGAAGGCCTCGATATGACGGTCGCCGAACTGCAACCGATCACTACTGCTCAAGCCGATGCTGCCTGGAAATGTGTTCAGACGCTTCCCCGCCACGACGGCGGAGGCGGACGATGACATCCATCTCCTTCCGTGGCGTCAGCAAGGCGTTCGAGGACGGCACGCTGGCCGTCAACGGTCTCGGTCTCGAGATCGAAGACGGCGAGTTCATGGTGCTGGTCGGCCCCAGCGGATGCGGCAAGACCACATCGCTGAGGATGGTCGCAGGACTTGAAGATCCCACCGCTGGCGAGATCCTCATTGGCAACAACGTGGTCAACGATGTGCCGAGCCGCAGCCGCGACATCGCCATGGTGTTCCAGAACTATGCGCTGTATCCGCACATGGACGTTGCCGACAACCTGGTGTTCGGCCTGCGGATGCAGGGAGTCGGCAAAGCGGCACGCCGCCAGCGGGCACGCGAGGTCGCCGACATTCTCAGCATCACCGACCTACTCGATCGGCGCCCCAAACAACTGTCTGGTGGACAACGTCAACGCGTGGCGATGGGTAGAGCGATCGTGCGCGAACCGCAGGCCTTCTTGATGGACGAACCGCTCTCAAACCTTGACGCCAAATTGCGAGTTCAGATGCGCGCCGAGATCGCGCGCATCCAGCGTCGACTGGGCACCACGACTTTGTATGTCACCCACGATCAGGTGGAAGCGATGACCATGGCCGACCGCGTCGCCGTCATGAGCCACGGGTTGTTGCAGCAACTGGACACTCCGGCCGACCTGTACGACCACCCCACCAACCTGTTCGTCGCGGGCTTCATCGGTTCGCCGCCGATGAACCTGTTCGAGGGTTGCATCGTGGCCGATCAAGACAGTCGTTTCGTGCAGTTCGGCTCGCACCGTCTTGCCCTCGGCAGCCGCTGCCCTGCCCCCGTCGAAGTCGGCACCGAGGTAGTGGTCGGCATCAGACCGGAGGACATCGAGGACATCGCGTTCGATCCCGGGTCGCCCGACGACCGTCGGCTGAGCGTGGATGTGGAACTGGTCGAGCAACTCGGTAGCGACATCGTGGTGCACGCGCTGATCGACGCCACACCCGTGCGCTCGTCCATGCTGTCCGCAGAGGCAACGGCTCCGGCGCCGCTCGACGCGGGTGGATTGCTTGTCGCTCGCTGCAACCCGCGCTCGCGCCTCGCCCGCAATCAACGAGCAATTCTCAGTGTCGACACCGATCGCATCCAACTGTTCAACCCGAACACCGGCCAGACACTCATCCACCGCCGCTAGCGCAGGTCTGTCGACCCGGTCAAGAGCGGGTGTCCCTTGCGGCCCATTCGGTTGCGACGCGGTCGCGGAGGTCTGGTTGTGTCCAGTAGTCGATGACTGTTGCGGCCATTGCCTTCGCAGCGTCGAGGATGCATTGGTCGGCGGCGGGGGTGATGGCGGCGGCGGTCATTTCGATTGTGTGCCCAGCGCAGCGGGTGCCGACGTCGAGCACGGGGTGGATAACGGGCAGCACATGGCTGACGTTGCCCATGTCGGTGGAACCGGCAGCTTCGATCGGCACAGAAGCGGGATCGATGAAGACACGTCCGAGCGACTCTGCGTTGACGCGAAACGCGGCGGCCAGCGCACGGTTCGCACGCAGGTCGAGGTAACCGCCGATTGTTTCGATCGTGCATGTCGCGCCCAGTTGGTGGGCGGCACCTTGAAAGCAGTTGGTGAGGCGCTCGCGGAGGTTTTCGAGTCGGTGCTTGTTGCGGGCGCGGATGCGGTAGCGGGCGACTGCGGTGGCGGGGATCACGTTGTCGGCGTCGCCGCCGTTGGTGATGATGCCAAAGACGCGCTCGGCTGGGCGCAGCAAACCCTTGAGGATCTGGGCGCCTTGGTAGCCGAGCACGAGCGCGTCGAGCGCATTGATGCCGGCGCGTGCTGACGACGACGCGTGTGCGGCTTTGCCGTGCATCGTGACGATCAGCGTCTCATTGGCGAGGTAGGGAACGATCTCGACGTTGGCGGGCTCGGGATGGATCATCATCGCCACGTCGGCGTCGGCGAACGCACCCCGCTCTAACAGCAGCAGCTTGCCCCCACCACCCTCCTCGGCCGGGGTGCCCAGGATGGTGACCCTGCCGCCGAGCGCTTCGGCGAATGGGGCGAGCGCAATACCCGCACCAATTCCAGCGGTGCCAATGATGTTGTGCCCGCACCCGTGGCCAATGCCCGGTAGCGCGTCGTACTCGCAGCAGATGACCACGTGCGGGCCAGTCGATCCGCAGCGACCGACGAACGAGGTCTCAAGGTCGAACGCGGGCGCCTCGACATCGATGCCGTGACGCGTCAGGGCCTTTGACAGTTCTGCGGCCGCGAAATGTTCCTCGAAGCACTGCTCGGGACGAGCGTGAATCGCATGACTGAGGTGCTTCAGTTCACCCGCGATCCGGTCAACGATCGCTATCGCTTCGTGCTTGACGTCGGCGGTATCCATTCCGTCACTCCAACGCTGCGTAAGTGGTGGAACGGTCAGCTGCAGTAGCCGCTGGTGAGGAACCCGGCAATGCCGACGGGCCTGTGGACAAAAGCTCGGCCAACACTTCGTCGGTGTCGCAGCCATGATCCGGTAGCGCAGAGTTCATCGTGTCACGCTAGCCAATCGACCGCATCGCTCGAGATGGCAGAGGGCACCTCGTCGCCAAACCC
>JANOYI010000532.1:0-3656 GCA_031428795.1 Ilumatobacteraceae bacterium
TGGCGTCGGAGCTGTTCGCCAGTGTCGGTGCCACTCCCGGTCTGGTGAACATCTCGTTGCGGCGCTTCGGCGTGCTGGAGTCGCCGACGTTGGTGACGCGCGGTCTTGCTCCTGCGGCGGCGTAGGCCGCTGGCACTAGGAGAGCCATGAGCGGTCACGGCGGAGCACCCCTGGTGGTCGGACGAGAGCATGAGCTCTCTGCTCTCCTGCGTGTCGTCGAGGAAAACGGCCCGAGAGTGTGCTTTGTGTATGGCATTCCCGGGATCGGGAAGTCGTCGCTCCTCGGTGCCTTCGCTGACGTGTGCAGGAACACGGGCGTGGCGGTCTTCGCGGTGGACTGCGCGTCGATCGATCCGACCGAGGCCGGCTTTCGCGCCGCCCTAGCGGCAGCCGGCTGGACCGCCGACACCGACCGCGCGGTGATCCTCATCGACACGTATGAGCGGTTCCGAATCGCGGACCCATGGTTGAGGCACGGGCTGCTGCCGTCCCTGCCGCCCTCCGCGCGTGTTGTGGTGGCTGGGCGCGACGCTCCGATGCTCGAGTGGTCGGTCGCGCGGGGCCGCCTCGGTGGGCTCGAGATTCTCCCCCTCGGTCTACTTGACGAGTCGGCGGTCCGTTCGCTCCTGGCCTCCGCTGGAGTCGACGAGACCTCAACGGTCGAGTCGATCATTCGGGTCGCGGGCGGGCACCCCCTCGCGGTGAGACTCGCCGCCGAGGCGGGCGCAGCCGGGGTGTCACCAGACGACACCGCATCCAAGGTCATCGACGCGCTCGCCGCGACGTTTCGCGCCGGGCTCGACCCTCCGACGCGCGTCATCCTCGACGCCGCGTCGGTTCCTCGGCGAGTCGGCCGTGGCGTGCTCGAGGCGATGCTCGGCGAGGCTGCAGACGGCGCCCTGGAGGTGCTCTCCGCGATGAGCTTTGTCGACCTGACTTCCGAGGGCTTGCGGCTTCACGACGCCGTGCAAGCGGCGATTTCCGGCCGGCTGCGCGCCGTCGAACCGGAGCACTTCCGAGAGCTACGAGCTGCCGCGTGGCGGCACCTGCAACACGAGACCCGGCTGTCGGGTGCGAGCGAGCTTCACCGCTCGACTGCCGACCTCCTCTTCTTGATCGACAACCCCGTCGTCCGCGAGGCGATGTTCCCGACCACTGCCCATTCGTACAGCGTCGAGCCGGCGAGACCTGGCGACGAACTCAGCCTGCGCGAGCTCTGGCGCAGCTACGACACGCCAGCAGGTGCCGTCGCCCTCGACGAGTGGTTGCGCCTCCGACCTCAAGCTGTCCGGTGCGTGCGTGATCGAGCCGGTGGGCTCGTGGGCTGTTCCATCGTCGCCGAGTGGCGCGACATCCCGCCCTCGCTCGAGCGAACCGATCCTGTTGTGGCCGCTTGGTCACGTCACGCAGCTCGCAATCCTCTGCCGTCGGGCCAGCGGACGCTCACACACCGTCGCGTTCTCGCGGTGGGCGTCGGCGAGGGTCCCAGCGCCCCGCAGGCGGCCGCGTGGCTCGACCTCAAGCGGGAATACTTCACGATGCGGCCCCACATCGGTCGCCTCTACACCGGAATTCGCGACCCTTCGCCCTTCCTGGCTGCACTCGTGACCCTCGGCTTCCAACCCTTCGACGAACCAATCGACCTGGGCGGTGCGCCGTTCCACCTGGCTTGGCTCGACTTCGGCCCTGAATCCATCGACGGCTGGCTATCCCGCCTCGCTGCCGCTGAGCTCGGGATTCCAGACACGCCGTTTCTCGACAAGACCGACCGCTCCGCCGACACCGGCGACACCCGCGTGCAGCTGTCACCCCTCGAGTTCGGTGTGCTCGAGACCCTCGCCGCCCGTCGCGGAAGACCTGTCACGCGCGCCGACCTGCTCGCACAAGTGTGGGGTACCACCCATGACGGCGGGAGCAACACCGTCGACGTCGTCGTGCGCAGCCTCCGCAAGAAGCTGGGGCCGGCCGCGCAGCGTATCGAGACGGTCCGCGGCGTCGGCTACCGGCTCTGCTGACCAGCCCACCAGGCCCAGAACGGGTAACGCCGAACCGCAGGCGCAAGAAGAGGCGCGGTCGATGATTGCCCACAACAAGTCGAGCGGATCGGGATAGAAGAGGTCCGCTGGCCCGACGCAACGGTCGACCGCCTGTAGTTCCCCTCGCCGATGCGAGGGTTGGAGCAGTCACCGATCCCGGGGCGCTTCAACCGGTGCGAATCCGGCGCCGATCAAGGTGCCGGTTCCTGAGTGGGTGCTCGCGGCGCGGACAACGTTCGGATCGGTCTCGGCGGGCTGGCCGTCACCGTTGCCTACCGAGTCGCGGTTCGTTCAGCCACCTCCGCGCAGCGCCCAGAAGAGTTCGCGGTCGTTGGGTGGTGTAGTCGCATTCGGCGACTTCGGCTTCGCCGTCGTCGGTGTATTCGATCCCGACCCACGCGTCATCGGGGATCTGGGAGATGGCGTTGCTGATGCCTTTGCTGGAAGAGGTCCAGCGGCTTCTCGTACCCAAGGTCAGGCGCTCTCGGCGATCGGCGATCGGAGGAGCAATCCGAAGGCTCCGTTCATGTGGTAGCAGTAGCCGCCACGTCCGTGGTGTGCGATGCGGGTGACGGCGTCGTGTCGACGGTGGAGTCGTCGTAACCCTTCCGCAGAAGGAAGCTCGGCTTCCAGGTCGAGACGATCGAGGTACGCATCGCGCAGCTCGGCCGTGATCGACGACGAGAGGAACGACATCATGGACAGTCTCGCTTGAACCGGTCCACTCGACCAGACGTTCACGCAGGTACGGGCTCTTGGGCGGGATCGATGTTGTGGTTCAGGCGGAAGAGGTTGTCGACGTCGTAGGTGCGTTTGACGGCGACGAGCCGCTGGTAGTTGTCGCCGTAACCCTGTCGCACGACGCCGGTGTCGTCGGCTGACAGGAAGTTGGTGTACCGCCCGTCGCTGAGGTGCGGTTGCAGCCGATGGAAGGTCTCTCTCACCCAGGCGGTCATCGCTGCGGCTTCGGCGTGTTCCGCGCATTGCCCGAGGAGCAACACGCTGAATGCGGGTTGGCGGTGCGGGAACGCAGTGGCGTCCGGGTCCACGCGGGTGGCTGCCCCATGAATGTGGTCGAGGAAGATGCCGGTCATCGACGACGGCACCCGTTCGAACGCGTCAACCAGGATGTCGATGGCGCTGTCGGAAAGGTCTGGAAGGAAGCCGGACTTCCAGTAGTTGAGTGCGCCTTTCGGGAACGCAGGGTCGAGCAGCGTGTTCACCACGGGGTAAGGCATCGTCGCCACTGCGTCAACGAGCGGCGCGCCGAACGCCCGCAACTCCCTCACATCGTCCTCGGCCGCGCTCGGCTGTCCGCAGTGACACGGCACGAGAGCGGCGACCTTGGCGCCGGAACCGTCGGGCGAATGGAGCAAGGCGGCGCCGACCGTCAACTCATCGGGCGTCGACGCAGTGAACTCCCGGTGGAACGCCAGCACGCTGCGAGCGTCGGCCAACGAGTGCAAGACGGGACCGGCGAAGACATTTCGTACAGGGTGGGCGCGGTACTCGAACGACGTCACAATTCCGAAGTTTCCTCCTCCGCCCCGCAGAGCCCAGAACAGATCGGGGTGTTCGTCTTCGCTGGCTCGCAGCACCTCGCCGTGGGCGGTCACGACC
>JANOYI010000533.1:0-1993 GCA_031428795.1 Ilumatobacteraceae bacterium
ATCAAGGCCAGATGTAGCGCGGACGTACCGCTACTGAGCCCCGCCACCGCAGCAACACCCGTCGCCGAGCCGAGCACCATTTCGAACTGATTGAGATCGGGCCCCGCAGGTGCAATCCAGCCGCTATCGAAGGCGGCAATCAACAGGTCGCGCTCGACGTCCGATACCTCGGGGGGCGAGAGCAGCACCTTCCAATCCACGTCACCCAGTGTGGCAGCCAGCCGCATCCGTCGCGCGCTCGCGGTGACGGGCGCCCTGCCGGGTAGAGTTCGGCACCCCAAGCTTGCGGGAGAAGTGTGGACAGGGATTTCGTACTCGGGGCGCTTCGTCGTTACTGGTGGGTCGTGCTGGCACTCGGCCTGTTCGGCGCGCTCCTGGGCGCAGTACCGAAGCCGGCCTCCACGGTCGACGGGTTAATGCGCTTTCAGGCCACCCACTTCCTGCTGGTGTCGTCGTCCAGCGGCAGCATTTACAACGATCCGGTAGCCATCAACCAGGTGGTGCTGCTGGCCACCACCGGCGAGGTGCCCAAGCGCGCCGCCGAAGCGTTGGGCGAGGCAAGTTCCGCGGCGCTGGCCGGCCAAGTGGCCGTCACCCTCGACCAGAGCACCGGCGCACTATCGCTGACCACCACACAAGATTCGGCTGGCCGGGCAACCGAAGTGGCCGATGCCTTCGCCGACGAGCTGACCACCTACATCGCCGAACGCCAAGACTCGCTGCGTGAGGCCCGCCTGGCTGCGACACTCGACCGCCTTGAAAGTCTCGAAACAGAGATCGGCGACCTGCAGAAGGAAATCGCCCGGAAGCCCGACGATCGTGTGATCGCAGCTCAGTTGGACGCCAAGAGCCGCCAGTACAGCGTGATTTTCGAGCAGTACGACAACCTGCAGAGCGAGCGAAGCACGCTGACGCTCACCACGCTGCAGCGTGCTGAAGCCCTGCCCGTCCAAGACGCCGGCGGCCTGACCACCCCGAAGAGCCGCACCACCCGTGGCGGGCTCGGGTTCGCCCTCGGCACCACCATCGGTATTGCGGTGGCGCTCATGCTCGGCCGCATCGACCGCCGCGTGCGCACCCGTGCGCAGGCGGAGGCCATCTTCGGTGGGGCCGCCTCGGTCATCATTCCCGTGGTCGATGAAGCGCCCGATGGCATCGTGGTCACCGGCGAGCGACACGACCAGCTCAGCGACGCGTACCGCACCGTGCGTAGCGTGGTCTCGTTCAGCCAGTCGATGGTCGCACCCATGCCAGCTCTCGACGACGGCAGCCCTGCACCGCACAAGGGCAAGGTCACGCTGGTGGTTTCGGCGTGTTCGGGCGACGGCAAGACCGACCTGTCCATCAACCTGGCCGCGGCCATGGTGGAATCCGGCAAGCGCACGGTGTTGGTCAACACCGACTTCCGCCGTCCGTCGATTCACCAACGGGTGCTCGGCAAGAAGGCCGAGCCGTTGGCATTCATGCTGGAAGACCTGGCCAGCATGCCGGCGAAGTTCCTGCTGACCTCCACCGACAACCCTGGCATGAAGGTGCTCGACCTCTCAAGCATGAAGAGTTCGCCGGGAGACCTGGCACGGGCGACGGCTCGGCTGCTGCCCGGCCTGCAGTCGATGGCCGACGCACTGGTGATCGACACCTCACCGGTCGGCGCCACCGCCGAGGTGCTGGAACTGCTGCCCTTCGCCGACACCATCGTGATGGTGATGCGCCTCGACTACACGATCGCCACACAGGCAGCGCGCACGATGCAGATTCTGCGCTCGCTCACCGAGGCCACATTCATCCTCACCATCGTGGGCGATTCGGGCGCCACGCCCTACTACTACGAGTACGGGAACAAGAGTGAGCCGAGCCGTTTCGCCAAGCGGTTCCAGCGAGCGAAGAAGTAGCCGATGAGGTCCATGCACCAGCTCCGCCGGGCACTGCATGAGCACCTCGATGTGGTGGCGGTTGTCGTCGGCCTCGCATACGTGGCGTTCACCGGCTGGGC
>JANOYI010000534.1:0-5151 GCA_031428795.1 Ilumatobacteraceae bacterium
AAGGGCTTCGCCGACTCTCTCTGACAGAGTGCTGTCGTGATTGTCTCGTGAATGTCTTTCTTGAAACTGAGCGGCTGATTCTGCGTCGGTTTGCGGCCGACGACATCGGTCTGATTGTTGAGCTGGATGACGATCCGGAAGTGAAGCGCTACATCGACAATGGTGCGCCCGTCGACCTCGACGATCTCAACGAGACGATGGAGTGGTGGCTTCGGTACTACGACAGGTCTGAGTGCTACGGCTTCTGGGCGGCGATCGAGAAGTCAACCAACGAGTTCATCGGCTGGTTCCACTACCGCCCTGGGGAAGGCGCTGGGCCGTTGGAACCGGAGCTCGGCTACCGCCTTCGGCGAGCCTCGTGGGGCCGCGGATTCGGCACCGAAGGCTCGCGAGCCCTGATTGACAAGGGTTTTCGCGAGTTCGGGGTCGAGCGCGTCTACGCCCAGACAATGGCTGTCAACATTGGCTCGCGGCGCGTGATGGAGAAAGCTGGCCTGCGATTTGTGCGCCTCTTCGACAGCGAGTGGCCCGTACGTATTCCGGGCGACGAAGAAGGCGACGTCGAGTACGCGCTGACCCGTGCCGAATGGCACACGGCGAACGAGGGGAAGTAGCCAGCCCAAGTGGATGGCGCGCGGTCCACCAACTAGGAACGGACCATCGGTTTGCACCGAGGTCTCGCGGGGTACTGCCCTGCAACGAATCTCGCCTCGACTGCGAACTCGAACAAATAGGTGCACCCATGCTGAACTCTCTACAACGTCGTGCCGACGGCGATCTGCTGTCTGCTATCAACTCTGTAGTCAGCGAGCCTCGACTGTCGCTGGCATTGCGACGTGCGGACGAGCTGCGGGTCAGCGCAACGCACGCTCCCAGGCCGGCGTCGGTGGCGCGGTGCCTTGCCGAAGTGATTCGAAACGGTGACGACGTGTCGGCCCTGGCCGCAATTCACGCAATCGGTGCAGTTGCCGACGCCTTGGCCGACGACGTGCTCATCGGCATCGTCGCCGACGGTCTCGAACCGTATGCAGCTCACGCGGCGTGGTCACTCGCAGCTCGACGTCCCCAGCCGGAGGCTGTCGGTCCTTTGTTGCAACTCTTCATGGATGGCGGGTTTCCCGGGATGCTGGCCGAGCGAACCCTGATCGAATGGGCGCATCTCGATGCCGAGATGATGACTGAGGTGGCACGTGCCGGAAGGCATACATCCGACTGGGCCACGCGTCGTCGAATCGCGACTCTTTACGAGTCGATGCGGGAAGCCGTCAGTTCACCGCGAGTGCGCTTCGCAGACGAGCACCCGCTCTCGCAGTCGAGCGGTGGACTCGTTGTCGTGCAACCATGCGTGCATGCGCGCATCGATCGCGTGGGCTCCACTTTGGGTGTTGGTGATTCGGGTGGCGTGGCTTCCTTGCTGCGTTCGCTTGGGCCGGCGTTGGCGACTCAGCGGTCGATTGCCGAAGTCATCACTGTCACGCGTTCGAATGGTTTTGAGCCAGCATCGGAGTACATCAGCGATGGCCATCGTGTCGAACGATTGACGATTGGCCCGGATGGACCACTGCCATCTCGCGAAGCATGGCAATACCGGCTGCAAGTCGAAACCCAGTTGTTCGAACTGGGAACTTCTCTGCGCGACCGACGAGTTGTGTGGCACCTCCGCATGGCCGACGTCGGCACGCTTGCAGCGGCATCAGTCGCGCGCCGTCTCGGACAGGCGGTCGTGTTCACGGCGGCGCCCGACCCGCACATCGTTCTCGATGGCCTGCAAGCCAACGGGCGGCTGAATCGCGACCAGTTCGGTGTCGAGGATGCGGCGCATCAGTACTGGTTTCGCGCTCGCCTGGTGGAGCGCGTCGCTCGCCAAGCCGACCATCTGGTGCTGCTGCCGCGGCCGACGATTCGCGCTGAGCTGAAAGAACTGGTCGGTATCGGGGACGTAGTGGACGACCAGCGGGTGACGTCGGTTCCTGAAGGGGTCGACGTCGGCGCTGCGGACAAAGCCCGTTTATTGCTGCGCGAGTGCGGGCCCGGCAATGCCGCGCTGGCCGTGCTGGCCGCCATTCCAGACGAGCGACGCCACCTGCCCTGGTTGCTCACGGTTGGCCGCATGCACCCTTCAAAGGGCGCTCATCGTCTCGTCGAGGCGGTAGCGGATGACCGAACACTTTCCAGTGACGTCAACGTGGTCATCGTTGGTGGCGACCTCGACCATCCGACAGCTGACGAGCGGTCCACGATCGAACGAATCCAGGCTGCGGCGCGCCGTGCACCCGTCGGCCTGGTGACACTCACCGGGCACCTTCCTCCCACCGACGTGGCCGCATTGTTGGCATACGTCGCTGCCAACAACGGTTCGTACGTCTGTGCCAGCGACAAGGAGGAGTTCGGTCTTGCCATCGTTGAGGCGCTGGCCGCCGGGGCGCCCGTCGTCGTCCCACGAAGAGGCGGTCCGCAGACATTCGTTGTCGACGGCGACACCGGCGTGGTGTGCGACACCTCATCGGTGACTGCACTGCGCGATGGGATTCATCGGTGCCGCACGCTTGGTTCGACGCCGGGGCGTCAGGACCGCGCACGAGACATGGTTCGCTCCACGCTCAGCATCGAACTGATGGCGACGACCCTCGGTGGCGTGTACAGCGATGTCGCAGCGGTACGCACACGTCGATGAGACTGCTGATCGTCAGTCCGGACTACGCCTCTCACGCAGGCCCACTCATCGAGATCGGGCGCGCGTGGAGCGCCGAATACGGCGAGGCGACAGTGGCCACAGGTCCGGCGGTTCGCGACATGGTCGTGGATGCAGGGTTGACGTGGGTCGAGTTGCGATTGGGAAAGGGCAGCAACCCTGGCGTGATCGAAGAGCAACTGCAGCCAGCTGGTGAGGACGCGCATCTACGCGCGTTCTTCGACGCAACCCGCGCTGGGCCGGTCGAGACGCTCCGCTATCAGGCCGATGCGCGGCGGCATGACCTGATGCACGACCCAGACGGTGTTCTCGATCGTCTCCGTGAGATTGTCGAGGAGGTGCAGCCCGATCGGATCGCGGTTGATCACGTTGCATTCGGCGCCCGCGTTGCCCTGCATGCGATGGGGGTGGAGTGCGCATCGGTGGTCTTGGGCCACCCCAGCGCTTTGCCATCAAACGGTGAGATGTTTGGCCTGCCGGACGAGTGGCCGGCAAGCATGCGACCCGGCGACGACGAACTCACCGACATCCAGGTTCGATGTGGCGCTGCTGTCGATGAGCTGGCGCGTGCGGCAGACGACTTTCTTCGTCGTCGCGCACCTGACGCGTCGCCGATCGAGGACCTCACGCGTGCTCCTGGTCGGCCCACCATTTACGCATATCCCGAAAGCCTGCACTCGTCCACGCGCCCCCTGCCGGCTCACTCAGTGTTCGTCGGCACGCTGGCAAAGGAACAAGCGCTAGGCCTGTTTCCCTTGCCGATGGGGGCCGGTCCACGCGTCACGGTGGCGCTGGGTTCATTCCTCAGCGCTCGCGGCGACGTCTTGCAGATAGCGGTGCGGGCGGCCCACGCCGGTGGCTGGCGGCTGACGATTGCCCACGGCAGCACGCCGGCTGGCGACCTCGGCGAGTTGCCTGCTGGCACCAGTGTCGCTCGACATCTGCCACAGGTGGCGATGTTGCAGCACACCGACGTGTTCGTCAACCATGGCGGTAACGGCAGCGTCACCGAAGCGGTTGCCGCTGGCGTTCCCATGGTGGTGCTGCCCTTCTCGACCGATCAGTTCGCTGGCGCAGCCGCAATCGAGCGTGCTGGTGTGGGAGCGGTTCTGGCTCCCAATTCGCTGACGCCTGAGGCCCTGACGTCGGCGGTGGACGGATTGCTGACGTCGAACGCAGGCGCGCGAATGGCAGACGTGGCGAAGGGAAGTGCGCGCGACGGAGGGCCGCGAAGAGCAGCGAAGGCCATCGCCGAACTGTCGTCGCCGCTGCGCTGACCGGCAGAACAGCTCAGTCGGTTGCGAGTAGACCGTCGACGCGGTTCAGCACCTGCTGGTCGTCGTTGTGTGAATGGGTGAAACCGAGCTCGCGCTCTCGGCGGACGGTGTCGATGGAGCGGTAGGCGTTGATGTAGGCACGGCGACGGCTGTGCGTCGAGCGGTTGCCACCGGACCCATGCAACACGCCCTCGTTGTGCACGGTGATGTCGCCGCGGCGAATCGAGATCGGCGTGGGTTGTTCACCCGGCCGCAGGTCGGTGACAAGCGTGTGCTGCTTGGCCCGGTCGCCACCCGCCGGATAGTGCGGGCGCACCGGCTCACGGTGGCTCCCGGGCAGGAACTGCAGGCACCCGTTCTCCGGGCTGGTGTCGTCGAGCGCCAACCAACATGTAGCGGTGCGGCGGTCGTCGGTGTTGATCCAGTACGCCTGATCCTGATGCCACGCAAACACTGCGTCCTCGCGGCCCGGCTGCTTCGCCAGCAGTTGGTCGAAGTCCAGCGTCATGCCCTCACCGCACAGTTGCTCGGCAATCGTGTGGCTCACTTGTTCGAAGATGTTGCCCTGCCATTGCGGAAAGTACCGACGGGGCACCATCACATTGAAGAGCGCGTATGACGTCGGGTCAGTGCCATGCTCGCCCGTGACCATGTCGTTGAGGTCCTTGCCGGGCACCTCGATTTCGCCGCGCATGAACGCGTCGTATGTCTGGTCGAGTGTGAGAACTTCTTCCTCAGTCAGGACGGCGGGCAGATGCACGTAGCCCTCGGTGTGGAAGTGCTCGTGCTCAGCCGGCGTGACGAGGTAGCGGTTGCCGTCGCGGGTGCCCATGAGGCAACGGTAGTCGCCGCTTCGAGGATTTCGCCTGCGTTCTTGGCATGAGGACGCCAACCGTGGGGAGCGAAGAATGACTGAGCGCGGCATCGGCCGTTGCGCACTGGCTGCAGTGCTCTTCGGTGCGAAGCAGTCGTCGCCGGTCGCCACCAGCACCGCCACTCACACACGCCGATGGTGCACGCGCACCCCCACGTCCCCGACCTCCACCAACACGCCTGATTCCCGTTCACAATCGCACGTGTCATCGTCTCACCACGGTGTGATCCGGTGGGGACGCGACACGTGCGATTGTGATTGCGGAGGGCAGGGGTTGGCGGTAGCTCGGTAGGGTTGGGTCGTGGATC
>JANOYI010000535.1:0-16858 GCA_031428795.1 Ilumatobacteraceae bacterium
GGCCTCGAGGCCAAGACCACTGGCCAGGACGCCACGGTAGACGGCCTTCGCGCCATCCTTCAGGGCACCCAGTGCATGACCGTGTACAAGCCCGTCGTCAAGGAAGCGGAGGGCGCAGTTGCGGCCGCTGTGGAACTGCTCGCCGGTAAGGCAGTCACGGCCAACGCAACCATCAACAACGAAGTCAAGGACATCCCGTACGTCCAGGCTGCAGTCACCTCGATCTTCATCGGTCAGGTGAAGGATGTCGTCGCTGACGGCTTCGTCAGCCGCGATGAAGTCTGCAAGGACATCGAGGATCTCTGCACCGCCAACGGCATCTGATTGCTGTTGTCAGTCACCTCGACTGAAGATAACGAATGAGTTGAGTGTGGCCGCCTCCATGTGGGGGCGGCCACACTTGGTTCGCATTAGGTTGTGGGGCGCGAGCCGTTGGATTACGTGATGAGCTGGGGGGTTCAATGATGGACAAGGTGCAGCCGATTCTCGAGCTGTCGGAGGTGAACAAGAGCTTCGGCTCGGTGCATGTTTTGCACGACGTCGACTTCTGTGTCTACCGCGGCAAGGTCACTGCCCTGATTGGCGACAACGGGGCAGGCAAGAGCACGCTCGTCAAGTCGGTCGTGGGCATCTACGGCATCGACAGCGGCACCGTCAGTTTTGACGGAAAGCCAACTCACATCACCGGTCCCAAAGACGCAGCCTCCCTTGGCATCGAAGTCGTGTACCAGGATCTTGCATTGTGCGAGAACCTCGACATCGTGCAAAACCTGTTCCTTGGTCGCGAGCGTCTGCGTCGCGGCCTATTGGATGAGGGCTCGATGGAGAAGTCGGCGCGCGAAACGTTGGCCAGCCTCTCGGTTCGTACGGTGAAGAGCGTACGCCAGTCGGTGTCGTCGCTCTCGGGCGGCCAACGGCAAACCGTTGCCATTGCCAAGGCCGTGCTGTGGAACAGCAAGGTGGTATTGCTCGACGAACCCACCGCAGCTCTGGGCGTTGCGCAAACAAAGCAGGTGCTCGATCTGGTCCGCAACCTCGCAGATAAGGGATTGGGTGTCGTGCTGATCAGTCACAACATGAACGACGTGCTGCAGGTCGCCGACCGAGTGTGCGCCATGTACCTCGGACGTATCGCCGCCGACGTCGAAGTCACAAAGGACACGCGACGCGAGTTCCTTGTCGAGCTGATTACCGCCGGCCGCTCGGGCGACGTGGGTATCGCCGCAGAAGGGATGACAGTCTGATGAGCAACGACCCAGACATCTCCGTTGCAGCCAGCGACTTCGCGCTGGACAACAAGCAAGTCACATCGATCTCGAGTTCGCTCGACGCATACAAGTCCCGTCTGCGATCCGGCGACCTCGGCGCGCTGCCGTCGCTGCTCGCCATCACGGTGCTCGTCGCCATTTTCAGCCTGTCCACCGACAGTTTCCTCTCGCTGCGCAACTTTCAGAACTTCCTGGAACAGGCTGCGCCCATCGCCGTCATCGCAATGGCAGTGTCGTTCGTGTTGTTGCTCGGCGAAATTGATCTCGCCGCTGGCTACACCGCGGGTGTCTGTGCAGCGGTGATGGTGTTGCAGCTTCGCGACGGCTGGGCATTGCCCGCAGCAATCGGTCTCTCGATCCTGGTGGCCATCGTTCTGGGCGTCTTCACCGGCGTGTTGGTTGCGAAGCTCGGGATTCCCTCATTCATCGTGACGCTGTCGAACTTTCTGATCTTCCAAGGCATCTTGTTGCTGCTGGTCAAGGAAGGCGGCACCATTCGTCTCGAGAACGAGAAGGTGCAGAACCTAGTTGGTTCCAACATGTCAGTGGGCATCTCGTGGGTCTTTGCCCTCATCGGCGTAGCGGCGATGGCGTTTGTGATGCTGCGACGTCTGAATGGTTCGCACGGCACTGTGTCGGCCTCGGCGACGTATCTCAAGCTGGGCGCGGTGTCGATTGCGATTCTCGGGGCGACGTGGGTGTTGAACATCGATCGCACTCCGCCGAAGGGGACCAAGACCCTCGAAGGCATTCCGATCGCGGTGCCGGCGGTGGTCGTGATCCTCGTGCTGCTGACGTTCCTTCTCACTCGCACTCGTTTCGGTCGCCACCTCTACGCGGTCGGTGGAAACGCTGAAGCTGCTCGTCGAGCCGGTATCCGAGTCGATCGAATTCGGTTGATCGCGTTCACGTTGTGCGCCGTGATGTCGGCGGTCGGCGGTGCCTTCATCGCGTCTGCCATCGACTCGGTCAGCGCCAAGTCAGGTGGCAACGACACGCTGCTGCTGGCGGTGGGTGCGGCCGTCATCGGCGGCACGTCGCTGTTCGGTGGCAAGGGTCGCATGCTCAACGCGGTCCTGGGCGCCCTTGTGCTGGCGTTGATCCCCAATGGTCTGCCGCTGGTCGGCAAGAAGGTGATCTTCGGTGTCGAGTTGGACTTCTCCGACTCCGGCATCAAGTTCATCATTTCGGGTTCGTTCCTGCTGCTGGCGGCGTCGGTCGACGCGGTCAGCCGCAAACGCGCCGCCTAACGCTGCTCGGCTCGGCGTTCAGCCGTGTGGTTGCGTGCCGTGTGGTACGTAATTCGCGCGCGACTGGCGGATCTCTTCCCACGCGGCGTCGCGCCCAGCAAGGCCTGCAGTCGACGAGGTCTTGCCTGGCTCGAGTGCCTTGTACACCTCGAAGAAGTGTTGGATCTCCTGCACCAACTGTGGCGTCAGGTCACTGAGGTCATGCACGTCCTGCCAGCGTGGCTCGTTGGGCGGCACGCAGATGAGTTTGGCGTCCTCGCCGGCCTCGTCGTGCATGTACAGCACGCCAACGGGGCGAGCCTGCACCCAGATACCCGGGTACACCGGGTCTTCCAGCAACACGAGTGCGTCAAGCGGGTCGCCGTCGCCGCTGAGCGTTTCGGGCACGAAGCCATAGTCCGCCGGGTAGGTAGTGGCTGTGAAGAGGCGTCGATCAAGAAACACCCGTCCCGTCTCATGATCAATTTCGTACTTGTTGCGGCTGCCCCGCGGAATCTCGATGACGACCTGAATGCAGTCCGGGGGAAGTACTTTCGACATGCCCGCATGCTCGCACACCGGCGTCTGGTCGGCGCGATTCCACGCCGGGTGTGGATTTCGCACGACCAGAATGGCCACCCGGGTCGCCGGGCTCGTAGCGTGGCGTTCGTGCAGCCCGAGACGATCACGGCCACGGCCCCGCGACCGGCGGGGCGCACAGTGTTCACGCAGGACTGGATGGAGCTGACCTTCCTGCATTGGGCGGTTGAGCCGGCGCTGGTGGCGCCACTGCTGCCAAGAGGGGTTCGGCCCGACGTGTTCGATGGCGTGACGTACGTGGCGCTCGTGCCGTTCTCGATGGAAAGGATCGGACTCATGGGAGCGCCAGCCGTGCCGTACTTCGGGACGTTTCTGGAGACCAATGTGCGCCTCTACGGCGTTGATGAGCAAGGGCGCCGGGGCGTGGTTTTCTGCTCGCTCGAAGCGTCGCGATTGGCAACGGTTGCGGTCACCCGGGTCACGACTGGGCTGAACTATCTGTGGGCGAAGATGGCCATGGAACGCAACGGCGACAACGTGATGTACACCACACGGCGTCGCTGGCCAGGGCCCCGTGGTGCCGCGTCGACGGTTGTGGTTCAGGTGGGTGAGCCCATCGAGCCGTCTCCGCTGGAGCAGTTCCTCACTGCCCGCTGGGGCCTGTTCCTGCCTGATCGTCGTGGTCGAACCAGGTATTGGCCCAACGAGCATCCTGCGTGGCCGCTGCGGGCGGCCACCCTGGAGCATCTCGACGACAAATTGCTCGCCGCTGCGGGCTTTCCCGACTTGGCGAAAAGGCCGCCCATCAGTGTGTTGTACTCGTCCGGAGTCAGCGTTCGGTTCGGACCTCGCCGCCCGCCAGTTCACACAGCCGTCACGTATTCGTGACGGTTCGCGCGCACTGCGTGGCTAACGTCGCGCAGCGATGGACACCTTCGTCGTTCGTTTGTGGCTGCCGGATCGGCCCGGTGCGCTGGGTCAGGTAGCCAGCCGTATCGGCGCTGTCCACGGTGACGTGGTTGGTATCGAGATCTTGGAACGTGGCGGCGGCAGCGCCATCGACGACCTGACGGTCAGCCTTCCTGACGCCAGCCTGGTCGACCTTCTCATTTCAGAGATCCGCCAGGTTGACGGTGTTGCCGTGGAAGACGTGCGTGCCGTCTCGGCCGATCGTCCCGACGGCAGCATGGCGGTACTCGCGACCGCGGCCGCGATTGTGGCGGCTGCTGCTGAGGATCGATTAGCTGCGGCGTGTACCTCGTTACGCGGCCTCCTCGACGCCGACTGGGCAATCGCGATGTGCATGGATGGTCCCACAGCCGTCGTGCAATCTGGTGAGGTCCCCGATGTGGAGTGGCTCGCTGCGTTCTTCTTGGGCAGCGAGCATCTGGCGGCGGAGCACGAATACACACCCGGTGATCTGGTGTGGGCGCGTCTTGCCCGTCGCGGTGTAACGCTGGCCGCGGGCCGCGCTGGACGAGTGTTCCATGCCCGCGAGCGAGACGAGTTCCGAGTGCTCGGCGGCATTGTCGACGCGCTCGGCTGAATAACCACCCACCTCTCAGACGGCGCTGCTGCGTAGCATGCGCCGTGTGAAGCCCGTCGAGAAATCCCTCAAACTTGCCAACGTCTGTTACGACATCCGCGGGCCCGTACTCGATCGAGCTCGCGAGATGGAAGAGGAAGGCCAAAAGATCATCAAGCTGAACATCGGCAACCTCGCCGTGTTCGGTCTGCAGCCTCCCGACGAGATCGTGCAAGACATGATCCGCAACCTGCCGCACTCCGCCGGGTACACCGACAGCAAGGGCCTGTTCGCCCCGCGCAAGTCGATCGTGCACTACACGCAGGAGAAGCACATCGCTGGCGTTGACGTCGACGACGTGTACCTGGGCAATGGTGCGTCGGAACTGATCGTGATGAGCCTGCAGGCGTTGCTCGACGACGGTGATGAAGTCTTGGTGCCGGCGCCCGACTATCCGCTGTGGACTGCTGCCGTTTCGCTCTCCGGCGGCCGGCCGGTGCACTACATGTGCGACGAGCAGTCGGATTGGTTCCCTGACATCAGCGACATTCGCGACAAGATCACATCCTCAACGAAGGCCATCGTGGTGATCAACCCGAACAACCCGACGGGGGCGCTGTACTCGGATGACGTGCTGCGTGAGATCATCGAACTCGCTCGCCAGCATGAGCTCATCGTGTTCTCCGACGAGATCTACGACAAGACCTTGTACGACGGCAATACTCACACCAGCATTGCCTCGCTGGCAGACGATGTGTTGTGCGTGACCTTCAACGGACTGTCGAAGAACTACCGGGCGTGCGGCTACCGGGCAGGCTGGATGGTGGTTTCGGGTGAGAAGCGCCACGCAAAGGACTACATCGAAGGTCTCGACATGTTGGCCTCGATGCGACTGTGCTCCAACACACCCGGTCAGCTCGCAATCCAGACGGCACTCGGCGGCTACCAAAGCATTACCGATCTTGTTGCGCCCACCGGCCGTCTGTGTCACCAGCGCGACCTTGCATACGAGATGCTCACCCAGATTCCGGGTGTGTCGGTCGTGAAGCCGAAGGCGGCGTTGTACATGTTTCCGCGGCTCGACCCGAAGATGTACCCGATTGTCGACGACCAAGACTTCGCCTACGAACTGCTCGCAGAGGAGAAGCTGCTGATCGTGCAGGGCACCGGTTTCAACTGGCCAACACCCGACCACTTCCGGCTGGTGTTCTTGCCCCCCACCGACGATCTCGGTGAGGCACTACATCGCATCGAGCGCTTCCTCGGCAACTACCGCAAGCGCCACAACACCTGACCCCGGTCGTTGAGAGACACGCTTACAGGTAGCTCAGTCGACGCGCCTCAGTGGTGAGGTGGTCGCGGTGGTCCGGGTGAGCAACGGCGATCAACGCCGTGGTTCGCTCGCGTACGGTCTTGGCGCGCAGCTCGGCAACTCCGAACTCGGTGACAACCATGTCGACCGTGTTCTTCGAGTTGGTCACGACCTCACCGGCGGGCAACTGCGGGACGATACGGCTGACGGTGCCGCCCGCCGCGGTTGAGCGCAGAACGATGAAACCCTTGCCGCCTTCGGAATACATCGCTCCGCGGGCGAAATCGACCTGCCCGCCCGACGACGAGTAGTAACGGCCGCCCAGTGTCTCTGACGCGCACTGGCCTAAGAAGTCGACGGTCAAAGTGGCGTTGATGGACACGAAGTTGCGCTCGCGGCTGAGAAGACGAGGATCGTTGACGTAGCGCGCACTCCACATTTCGACGGCAGTGTTTTCGTGAAGAAACTCGTACAGCCGCTGCGTGCCGAGCGCGAACGTCCCGACCACCTTGGTGCGATTGTGCAGCTTGCGGACGCCGTTGACCACGCCGCTCTCGACGAGGTCGACGAGACCGTCGCTGAGCAACTCGGTATGCACACCAAGGTCGCGGTGGCCGGCGAGGGCTCCCATGATCGCGTTGGGGATGGCCCCGATCCCCGTCTGCAAACACGCACCGTCAACGACCCGTTCGGCAACGAAGCCTGCGATGGTGTGATCGTCGGCTTCCATCGTCGGCGGCGCGACCCCGACGAGCGGTTGGTCGTTGCGCACCCACCCAGCGACTTGACTGATGTGAATCTGATTGCGCCCGAAAGTGCGCGGCATGTGTGAGTTCACCTCGAGAAAGAAGCGTGCGCGACCGATGAAGCTGCTGGTGTAGTCGGCGCTCACGCCGAGGCTGAAGTAGCCATGCCGGTCGGGCGGGGAAGCGGCGGCGATGACCAAAGGGTCGGTAGTGCGCGCCTGCATGTGGCTGAACACTTCGCTGAAGTGATTTGGAACCAAGTCGACCGTGCCTGCCTGGAAGCACGGACGAGTGACATGCGAAAGAAAGTACGACACATGGCGCAGCCGATTGCCGTATGTGCCGTGAAGGTAAGGGCGATCGCGTAACGCATGCATCTGGTGGACCGTGACACCGTCGATTTCTTCGCGCGCGGCTGCCGCTTCGATGGCATCGAGCAACATCGTCGGTTCACCGTTGGCCAGGGGCACGATCAGTGCGCCCCCGTCACTCAGGTGCGCGAGAACCGCGTCGGCCGACGACTCGGGAGCGTGGTGCTCGGTCACCGTGCAGCCCAGTCACGTGAGCGCTCGACAGCGCGCAGCCATGTCTGATGCCCCAGGTCTGCCAGCGAACGGTCGGGGTTTGGCTCGAATGTGGCTTCCACCGTCCACTCGGCCTCGAGGGCATCGAGCGATGGCCACACACCCTCCGCCAAGCCAGCAAGGTATGCAGCGCCGAGTGCCGTCGTCTCCTGATCGACCGGTCGACGAACGGTGACACCCAACTGGTCGGCCTGCATCTGCAACATCGCATCCATCGCTGACGCGCCGCCGTCGACACGCAGGTCGGCGATCTCGACGCCGGCTGCTGCGGTCATGGCGTCCACTGCATCGCGGGTTTGGAACGTCATCGCCTCCACCACAGCGCGAGCGATGTGCGCTTGGCTGGTGCCGCGAGTGATGCCAACAATGGTGCCGCGGGCATACGGATCCCACCACGGGCTGCCCAAGCCAGTGAACGCGGGCACGACACAGACGCCTCCGTTGTCATCGACCGAGGCCGCTAGAGGACCAATCTCTGATGCCGAGGAGATGATGCCCAACCCATCGCGCAGCCATTGCACGGCCGCGCCAGTCACGAAGATGGCACCCTCAACTGCGTACGCGACCGTGCCGTCCGCCAGCGTCCATGCGACTGTGGTCAGCATTCCCTCGGCGGGGGCCGGGCAGGTGTCGCCGACGTTGAGCAGGATGAAGCTGCCCGTGCCGTACGTGTTCTTCGCCATACCAGGGCGAATGCACGCCTGCCCGAACAGGGCCGCCTGCTGATCTCCGGCGATACCGGAGATGGGAATGCCCGCAGGTACGCCGCAGCGCTCGGACGTCAGTCCGAACCGGCCACTCGACGGCATGACCTTGGGAAGCGCCTGCTGTGGGACGTGGAACAGCTGGCACATCTCGTCGCTCCACTGCAGCGAGCGGATGTCGAACAGCATCGTGCGGCTGGCGTTGGAGGCGTCGGTGGCATGGACCTCGCCACCGGTGAGGTTCCACACCAGCCAGCTGTCGATGGTGCCGATGGCCAAGTCCTCGTCGACTGGTATGGCCCGGTTGGCCAATAGCCACTCCACCTTCGAACCGGAGAAGTACGGGTCCAGTACCAGCCCAGTGATGTCGCGCACGCGGGGGAGTGCCCCGCCTGCGACGAGCTCGTCGCACCGACTAGCCGTCCGTCGGTCTTGCCAGACAATTGCGGTGCCATATGGCACTCCTGTACGGCGGTTCCAGGCCAGCACCGTCTCGCGCTGATTGGTGATGCCAATCGCGGCAACGGCATCTACGCCGACGCGATCCAACACTTCTATGAGCGTCAGCTTCACGGCTTCCCAGATCTCCACCGCATCGTGCTCCACCAAGCCTGGCTCGGGGAAGTGCTGGGTGAACTCGCGGTAGCTGGCGATCGCGCCACCTTGGGGTGTGTCAGCGCTGGGAAAGATGGCGCGGCTGCGAACTCCGGTGGTGCCAGCGTCAATGGCGATCACACAACGAGCGGCAGCCATCAGCGCTTCCGCTTCTGCGCGCTCTTGCTCGACCCGCCGGACGTGCGGCTTGTTGGCGCGGGGCGTGCTTTACCCGATGGTGCGGGGCTGGTACCGATCTGACGGACGGGAGCAGCAGCGGCCTCGGCACGGATCTGCTTCAAGGTCTTGCGCTGGTACCCAAACTTGGCGAGTACGCCGCCCAGGGCCAGATAGACAACGCCGCCGAGCAGGATCGTGACGTAGCTCTCCCACCTGCGATTGTCAGTGATGAAGAGCGATGCGAATGCCACGACGGCACCGATGACCAGCCACTCAATGACCAGCCGTTTCCAGGCCACAGGATTCGCCGAGTTCCACGCCATGTTTCCGAGTCCTGTTCTGGGGAATTGCCCTACGCTTCATACACGTGCGAGTAGGCATTCTGACAGGTGGGGGCGATTGCCCGGGCCTCAACGCGGTGATTCGGGCGATCGTCCGCAAGGGCGAGCTCGTATACGGCGACGAGCTCGTTGGTTTCCTCGATGCGTGGGACGGCGTGATGGACCGTCGAACGATTCCGCTCGACGTGTCGTCGCTGCGCGGAATGCTGCCCAGGGGTGGCACGCTGCTGGGCACCCGCCGCGGTAGTCCGTACGACCACGAGGACGGCCCTCAGCGCGTGCAGGCCACTTTCACCGACATGGGTCTTGACGCGTTGTTGGTCATCGGTGGCAATGGGTCGTTGTCGGTCGCTTGCAAGCTGCACCAAGACCTCGGCCTGCCAATCATCGGTGTGCCCAAGACCATCGACAACGATGTGGTCGGCACGGACATGACCTTCGGCTTCAATACGGCGGTTCAGATCGCCACCGACGCGATCGACCGACTGCACACCACAGCGGAGAGCCACGATCGAGTGATGGTGGTCGAGGTGATGGGGCGCCACAGCGGATGGATTGCTACGTATGCGGGCATCGCCGGTGGCGCGACCGCCATCCTCATTCCCGAGGAGCCGTTTGACATCGACAAGATCTGCGAGCTGTTGCGTAGTCGCCACGACCGTGGTCGATACGCGTCGATTGTTGTGGTGGCTGAAGGCGCCGAGCCGAAAGATGCGACGATGCGGTCACGAGTGAAGGTCTACGACCAGTTCGGCCACGTGCGCCTCGGCGGCATTGCCGAGACGATTGCCAACGTGATCGAGGAGCGCACCGGCTTCGAAACCCGCATGGTTCTACTCGGGCACATCCAGCGCGGCGGCACGCCTACCGCCTTCGACCGAGTCCTCAGCACGCGCTACGGCGTGGCCGCGATTGACGCAGTACACGAGGAGTCGTGGGGCCACATGGTGGCGTTACGGGGAGACGTTGTCACGACTGCGCCGCTCACGGACACTGTTGGGCAAACCCGCCCGGTGGACATGCACCTGTACCACGAGGTCGCCGAAGTCTTCTTCGGGTGACAGTCTTCTTTGGGTGACCGCCGTCTTCGGAAGACCGCCGTCTTCGGAATGGCGGCTTAGGGCTGGCGGCTTAGGGCTGCGGGGGCGTCGGAATCGCAGGGTATGCGGGCTGCGACGACAGCACGAGCCCCGGGTAGTCGTAGATCGTGAGCGGCAGGCTCTGCAGTTCGCCGTTGCCGGCCGGCCACTGCTGGTCGGCGCCGTCGATCAGGATTTTGACGGACTGCACACCATCGAGTTCCGAGGCAGTGAACACCAGCTGGGCAACGGCAGCCACCAGGGCCTCGCCGGACAGCTCGCCGAGTTCGCTGGAGACATCGACACGCAGCTCTCCACCGCGCCGAGTTGCTGACAGCAGCTGCAGACCGCCCGGCAAGGCAGTGCGGAACTGGCCGACGAGTTCCTTGGCATTTGGCCCCGCCAACAACTCGCCGATGACTTCCGACGCATTCTCGGTGACGTCGCGAGCGACGGCCTGCAGCACCTGCGATTGGCCAGCACCCTCGGGTGCGAGCAGGTAGACGCGGGCGGTTCCGGTAGCAGCACCGGCACTTCGATCGGTTGCAACTCGCAGTTGCTGCTGGTCTGCCGGCGGCACATTGCGGGGCCCATCGTCGTTGCCGATGCCACAGGCGCTGAGTGAACCCCATGCCAGCACGACCGCAACGACGCGTGGGTAACCGAGGTTCCGACTCATACTCCGACCTCGTCTGCTGGAAGTTGCAGCACGAACCGGGCGCCGGGTTCTCCATCCAGGCGGTCCTCCACCCAGACACGTCCACCATGCATACGGAGGTGCTCGTCAACGAGCGAGAGACCCAGGCCTGCACCGTCGCTACTGCTGCGGCGCCCGGCGACGGCGCCGCGGGCGAAGCGCTCAAACACCAGCTCGCGTTCTTCCGGCGGCACGCCCAAGCCGTGGTCCTCCACCGTGATCCAGATGTGACCCAGCGGCTCACCTTCGCCATCGGGCTCGGTGACCGCGATAGCGCACTCACCCCCGCCGTGCAGTCGTGCGTTGTCGATCAGGTTGGCAACCACACGCGCCAATCTGCGGCGATCGCCACGGATGATGACTCGCTCAGCGCGCTCGGTCACTGTGACTGGCGTTGCCGGGGCGCTGCTGACGGCAACAGCCTGGCGAACGAACTCGGCCACCAGAAGGTCGTCCAGGTTGAGGCGAATTGCGCCTGCGTCGAAACGCGAAATCTCCAAGAGGTCTTCGACGAGACCTTGAAAGCGGGTGACGTCGGCGACCAGCAGATCGAGTGCCGCCTGCGCACGTTCGGGCATGTCGTCGCGACGAGCATGCATCACCTCGGCGCTTGCTGCCAGCGTCATCAGGGGAGAGCGAAGTTCGTGGCTGACATCGCTGGCGAAGCGGGCGTCGCGCTCGACGCGTGCCTGCAGAGCCGACGCCATGTCGTTGAATGAGTTGGCCAATACGCGCAGATCAGGATCCTCGGTTGGCTCAAGGCGAGTGTCCAATCGACCGCCGGCGATGGCCTTCGCTGCCTGGGCCGCATCGCCGAGCGGCCGCACCGCTCGACTGGCGACGAGGGTACCGAGCAGTGCGCCGGCAAGCGTGGTGATGAAGCCGGCGAAGAGCAGGCTGCGCAGCACGCTGTTGAGGGTGTTGGATGCGTCGTCAAGGGAAACAAACTCGAAGTAGCTGCCGTCGGTGACCGTGAGTGGAATGCCGATGACCAGTACGGGCTGATCGCCGATGCGGGTGATCATCCGCGATGGAATGGAGTCGTTGATCACCCGTTGTTGCAGAGCGGTGGGGATGTTGTCGGGGCCGTACTGCGCGGAGCTGCCGCCGCTCCATGTGCCGCGATAGTTGATTGCAAAGCGGTTGACACCCAGTGCGGTGAGACGGTCGATCGCCGGCTTGGCGGACGGCGAGTTGGTAGCGAGTTCATTCTGCGCGACTTGTGCGTTTCGGTACGCCTGCTCGATTGCAGCCTTGTCGCGCTGGTTGACCACGCTGCTGCGCGTGAAACTGTACGCGGCTGCTGCGAGAAAGCCGGACAGAAAGAGCGTGCCAAGACCGAACATCAAGAGGATGCGCGTGCGCAAGCTGAGCCGCCGCGGCTGCACGTCGCGCCAACGTTGCTGCAGCCGTTTGAAACGCCCGGAAACCTCGGCGCCGCGCTCGAGGGATGTCTCCGACGAGCTGCCAGTGCCGGTGCCAGAGTTGCCGACTACGGATCCAGCGTTGGTGAGGGTGCTCGTGGGCGGCTGACTCACGACTGCAGTCGGTAGCCCAGGCCCCGCACGGTGACCACATGGCGCGGGTTGGCTGGGTCGGCTTCAACCTTGGTGCGCAAGCGACGCACGTGCACATCGACCAGCCGACCATCGCCGAAGTAGTCGTAGCCCCACACCTTGTCGAGCAGGCTCTCCCGGCTGAACACGCGGCCAGGGTTTTGGGCCAGCTCGCACAGCAGCCGGAACTCGGTCTTGGTGAGGTGAAGTTCTTGGCCGCTGCGCAGCACTTTGCCTTCCTCGGGAACGATCTCCAGATCGCCGAAGGTGAGCTTTGCGTGGCCTGGGCTGATGGGGCGGATACGGCGCAGAAGCGCGCGAATGCGGGCTGAGAGTTCCTTGGGGGCGAATGGCTTGGTGAGGTAGTCGTCCGCGCCTGCCTCCAGGCCGGCGACCACGTCGTGCGTGTCGTTGCGGGCCGTGACCATCACGATCGGCACATCGCTGTGGCGGCGCAGAGTGCGGCACAACTCGAAACCGTCGATGCCGGGCAGCATGATGTCGATGAGCACGACATCTGGCGGCGAGCGATGGAACAGCTCGACGGCTTCCTCACCACTGCCTGCCTCGTCGACCGTCCAGCCCTCGTCCTCGAGGGCCAATTTCACGGCCGTACGGATGCGCTCGTCGTCTTCGACCGAAAGGATGCGAGTTCCCACGGCCCCATGATGCCAGGCCCAGGGCCCTCTGCGGTGTGCGGACGCCTAGAACCCGAGCCGAACGTCGATTTCTGCGATCAGCGCTCGCATCGGGCCGATCAGTTGCGGGTTGGCGGCAATGACGGAGTCGGGGCGGACGGCGTCTCCCTGCAGGGTGCTGGTGACACACCCCGCCTCGCGAGCAATGAGTTCTCCTGCGGCCAGATCCCAGGGCCCGAGCCACTGCTCGTAGTACGCGTCGACTCGTCCGGCCGCGAGGTTGCAAAGGTCGGCGGCGGCGGCACCGAAGCGGCGAACATCTCGCACCAGGGGCAGCAACGCGGCGAGTCGTTGGGCCTGCAGTGCACGACGGGTGGCGGAATAGCTGAAACCGGTTGCAACGAGCGCGAGCGCCACATCGTCGGTCGTGCTGCACGAGATCGGTGCCCCGTTGAGGTGTGCTCCGCCGCCAGCCGTGGCGGTGAACAATTCGTCGACGGCCGGCACATAGACCACACCAACCTGCGTGCCCGCCGTGGTTCGCGCCGCGATCGACACTGCCCACCCGGGCAGGCCGTACATGAAGTTGGTGGTGCCGTCGATTGGGTCGATCAGCCAGTCAACGCCGCTGGTGCCGGGGGAGTCGGTGCCCTCTTCGCCAACGATTGCATCGTGGGGGCGTGCCGCAAGAATGCCGCCAACGATGAGTGCCTCGTTGGCCTTGTCGAACTCGGTGACCATATCGGTGACCGATGACTTGGTGTCCGTGGTGGCAATGCCGTGCTGTGCGCGACCATCGCGTGCGAGATGGCCTGCTTGCAACGCAAGGTCGATCGCCAACTGCAACAGCGCCTCGTTCAATTGGCCAGCGCTCACGCGCCCGAGCCCGAACGTTCACGCTGCTCGAGTTGTCGCCACTCGCCAACGGCACGCAAAACCAGCACTGCAACGACGCTCATTCCGCCGGCTGCGATCAGCGAACCCGTGAGCGCACCAATGCCTTTGGGTGAGTCGCACGAGCCGGAGCACTGCAGCTTGACCATTGTGTAACCGATCAACCCACCGGCGAGGCCGCCGACGAGGATGGCAATGAAGGCGGCAACCCGGGCGGCGGGCGATGGAAGTGCGGAGAGGGGCCGTTCCGGTTCGGTCACGCAGCCAGCGTAACGGGGCGTTCGCTGCACTCTGCGAGACCCGAGGACCTAGGCTCTGCGACCGTGCGTGCAACCGTGGTCATTCCGACGTACAACGAAATTGAAAACATCGAGCGCGTGATACGCGAGGTGCTGCGTGCTGCACCTGATGTTCAAATTCTCGTGGTCGACGATGGCAGTCCAGATGGCACCGCCGACAAGGCGGAGGCGCTCGGTACCGAGTTGGGGCACGTCACCGTGCTCCGGCGACCGGAGAAGAACGGCCTCGGCAACGCATACCGGGCTGGCCTGCGCCGGGCAATCGACGACGGTGCCGAGATCTGTGTGCAAATGGACGCAGATCTATCCCACGACCCGTCCGTACTGCCTGCCCTGCTCTCGATCGTGGAGCACGGTGCCGACCTCTCCATTGGCAGCCGGTATGTGCCGGGCGGGCAAACGGTGAATTGGCCGCGGCGGCGGCGGATGTTGTCACGATGGGGAAACCGATACGCGGCCGGCGTCCTGGGACTCGCGGTCAACGACGCAACGGCTGGCTATCGCGCGTACAGTTCGGCGGCTCTCGAACGAATGAAGTTCGAGTCTGTCGAGGCCGACGGGTACGGCTTCCAAGTCGAGATGACGTATCGGCTCGTCAGCGCCGGGGGCAAGATCGTTGAGTTCCCGATCAGCTTTCATGATCGAACTGAGGGCGCCTCGAAGATGTCGGGAAACATCATTCAAGAGGCGCTGCTTCTCGTGATGAAGCTGTGGCTCAGCGACTTCCGCGGGCGGCGCTCTCGCAGGTCGAAGGGGCACTGAAACATGCGCCATTGGACGGTCGGGGGCGCACTGATTCGCCACGGCGACGGGCTGGTGCTGGTCAGCAACCGTCGCCGTGACCGTTCCGTCGAGTGGACCCCGCCTGGCGGCGTCATCGATGAAGGCGAGTCGGTGTTGGAGGGTTTGGCCCGCGAGGTGCGCGAGGAGACAGGTCTCGTCGTGCGGTCGTGGGCACAGTGCTGCTACACGGTGACGGTGGATGCTCCCGACATGGGCTGGAGGTTGAAGGTCGAGGCGTGGGAAGTCGCTTCCATCGAGGGCGACGTTCTCATCGCCGACCCTGACGGCATAGTCGAGCAGGTCCGTCACGCTTCGTCCGTCGAGGCCAACGACTTGCTGCAGGCCAGTCCGCCGTGGGTGCATGCGCCGGTCACGGAGTGGCTTGCAGGTGCTGTCTGTGACAGCTACCAGTTCGTGCTGCGCGGCGCCGAACGGCGCAACGCGCACATTGAACGCGTTGTCTAGGGCCAGGGTCGAGCGGATGTCCGGCAACCAGCAGCGAACGATTCTCCACGTGGACATGGACGCGTTCTACGTCAGTGTCGAACTGCGCCGACGACCGGACCTGCGCGGCCAGCCCGTGGTCGTGGGTGGTACCGGGTCGCGAGGTGTGATTGCGGCAGCGTCATACGAAGCCCGCCGCTTCGGCCTGCATTCGGCGATGCCATCGACGCAAGCACGCCGAATGTGCCCGCACGCGGTGTTTCTGCCCGGGGACCACGAGCTCTACGGGCAGGTCAGCGCACAGGTCCATGAGATCTTCCAATCGGTCACGCCGTTCATCGAACCGCTTTCCCTCGACGAGGCCTTTCTTGATGTGACCGGCTCGCTGAGGTTGTTCGGCAGCGGCGCCGAGATCGCCCAGCACGTGCGCGATCAGGTATGGCAGCAGCTTGATCTGCGGTGCTCTGTGGGCGTTGCGCAGAGCAAGTTCATCGCTAAGTTGGCCTCGGTGGCCGCAAAGCCGAAGGCGACATCAGCCGGAGTCGTGGAGGGACGGGGAGTGTGGGAGGTGCGGCCCGGCGAGGAATTGGCGTTTCTACATCCGCTTCCCGTCAGCGCGCTGTGGGGTGTGGGGCCAGCGACACTCGAGCGGCTGACGCGACTGGGGGTGCGTACCGTACGAGACCTGGCGGAGCTGGATGAGCCGACGCTGGTGGCTGCGCTCGGCAAGGCGCACGGCGAGCACCTACACCGATTGGCATGGGCGATCGACGACCGGGCAGTCGAGGTGGATCGAGCGATGAAGTCGGTCGGCCACGAGGAGACGTTCAGCACGGATCGCCACACCCATGCCGAGCTGATGCGTGAGCTGGTTCGCCTCGCCGATGGTGTTGCCGGACGCATGCGTTCCCAGGGGATTGCGGCCCGTACCTTCTCGCTCAAGGTGCGTTTCACTGACTTCAACACCATCAGTCGGGCCATCACACTGCCGTCGCCGATCTCGACCGCCCATGGCATCGTCAAAGCCGTCGAGCCGCTGCTCGAGGCCGTCGACCCCGCGCGTGGAGTGCGGCTGCTCGGTGTGAGCGCCAGCAACTTTGGCGCTGTCGCAGAGCAAATGTCGCTCGACGGCCTCTTCGACGCTGGGCCAGCGCCCGAGCAGGAGTGGCAGGCCGCGGAGGAGACGATGGACGCAATTCGCCACAGATTTGGCTCCACGGCGATCGGCCCGGCGAGTGCCGTCAGCGCCGACGGTCTGCGTCTTGTACGACGGGGGGCGCAGCAGTGGGGGCCGGATCTGGAAAAGTCCTGATGAACGAGCACCAGCACGCGTTGTCTCGCACGCAGAATCGTGCGAAGATGCAACCAGGCCACGCCGAGGAGCTTGTTATGCCGCTGTCGGAAGACGAACAGAGGATTCTTCGCCAGATTGAGGAGCAGCTTCA
>JANOYI010000536.1:0-1501 GCA_031428795.1 Ilumatobacteraceae bacterium
GCCTGGGTGAACTTTCCCAAGGGTCACGGCGGCCTCGACCTCAACCCGAAGCTGCAGAAGCTGGTCAACGAGCGCATCTATGCACAAGGTGCACCAAACCCGATGTACCGCAACCCGATCGGCCACGGCATGTGCGGTCCCACGGTCGCGGTGTGGGGCAGCGAAGAGCAGAAGTCGCGTTACCTCCGCCCCCTGTTCACCGGTGAGGAGATCTGGTGCCAGCTGTTCAGCGAGCCGGGTTCGGGTAGCGACTTTGCTGGCCTGTCGAGCAAGGGCGTCAAGGACGGCGACGAGTGGATCATCAACGGCCAGAAGGTGTGGACCACGCTGGCCCACCTGTCTCGCTGGGGACTGTTGGTCGTGCGCACCAACCCGGAGGCCGTGAAGCACGCTGGCCTCACTGCGTTCGTGGTCGACATGCATGACGCAACCGTGCAGACGCTGCCGCTGCGCCAGATGACGGGCGAGGCCGAATTCAACGAGGTGTTCTTCACCGACACCCGCATCGCCGAGAAGGAAATGCTGGGCGCGCCCGGCGACGGCTGGCGCGTTTCGCTGACCACGCTGATGAACGAGCGTCAGTCCATCGGCGGCTCCATCCCGCAGCGCGGTTCGGGCACGATTGCCAACCTGATGACCGAGTGGGCGAAGGCGCCGGAGTGGAAGAAAGACAAGGCCACCCGCGACGAAGTGATGAAGCTGTGGAGTCGTGCCGAGATTCTTCGCCTCACCAACATTCGTGCCAACAACAACCGCAAGATGGGCGACCCGGGGCCTGAGGGCAGCATCAGCAAGATGGCTGGCGCCAACCTCAACAAGGACATCTACGAGTGCCTGGTCAACCTGATGGGCGCCGACGCCTTGCTGTACGGCAGCTACGAGATGGTGCGCCCCGAGCACGCCATGGAGTACGCCACTCCGCAGAAAGCGTTCCTGCGCAGCCGCGCCAACTCAATCGAGGGCGGCACCACAGAGGTCATGCTCAACATCCTCGGTGAGCGCGTGCTCGGTCTGCCCGGCGACGTCCGCGTCGACCGCGAAGTCCCCTGGAGCCAGGTTCCCCGCAACTAGGCGGTTGTTCGCCAGGCCCTCGGGTCTGGCGCCTCGGCCTGCTCAGGTTCGTAACCCATGCTCCTGAAGTGGGGCGCTGCGCCTGTCCGCGACCGCGTTGGGCTCGGCGGCGGTCAGAACTGGGTGTACTTGTTTTGGCCCAGCGACAACTTTTGTTGCGCTTGATGGCGCGAGGTGCAGGAAAAGTTGTCGCTGAGCAAAACCAACTACTGCCGCTCCTGGGCAGAACCGGGCCGGGCTCGGCCACCGATGTGCGGCCTACCCCTTCAAGAGCATGGGTTCGGGGCTTGAGTCAGGCCGTGCCGGTGCGGAGCAGGAGTCCGACGAACAGGGCTCCGATCGACAGCAGTGCGCCCAGAGAGCCACCGACCGCCTTCGCCGCGACAGATGCACCGAACTGGTGGATCGCGACGAAGACGCCAGCACCCGA
>JANOYI010000537.1:0-2286 GCA_031428795.1 Ilumatobacteraceae bacterium
CTGCCCGCAACGAGACGTGATACAACGCAGACAGGGTCTGCTGATCGCGTTTGATCAACCGCGCATCCAGTGCCAACCAACGACCATCCGGCGACTTGACCCGATTCGCGATCACCAGATGCGTATGCAACTGCGGGTCCAAAGCCCGGCTGGTGTGCTGCCGGAACGCCGCCGCGACGATCCCCTCAGCATCGACGACCGCGACCTCACCCCCGATCCGGTAGCGGGTATGTGCGTGGGCCTCGATCCAGCCGGCCAACTCCCGCACCGCCGTGTCATGCGCGTCGAGCACCGCGCGCCGGATGTGCTGATCGCCCAGCGCCCACAGCACCGAGACGGACTTGGGTGCCGACGCGGTCACATCGAACCCGCGTACCGACTTGTCGTCGTAGCGGCGACCAAGATCGCGATCCGGTCGGCGTGGGTCCATGCTGGCCATCACCGCCAGGAACGCCGCGTCGCCGACTTCCCCGCTGACATCGAGCTGGCGGGCGCCTTCGCCGAACCAGATGCCACGAGGCTCACCCGAGTCGAGGTAGTAGTTCGGCAACTGCTCGACGTAGTACGCGCCTGCGTCAGCGCCCTTCAACGTGGTCACCCGCACGGTCACCACACACCGCCACACACTCGCGTCACTGTGCACTCGTCTGTCATCGCAATGTCGTGAGGTCGGGAGAGGTGAAGTTCGATCATGGTCGTCACGCGGAGAACGGCAAGGCGTCTTGATCGGGCGACCCGGTAGCACGACGGGTTGTGCGCTTGACTGACGGTGCGGGCGCGATGGACGCGACCGCAGACGCGACTGGTGACTCGTCGGTGAAGATCGGCCACGTGATCGGCCCACCGAGCCAGTCCTCGAGCAGACAGCGCGGGACACGCAGTTGTTTGCCGAATCTGACGACCGGCAAGCCGCTAGCGCCAGCCGTGGTCTCGTACTCGCGAGCGATCTCGTAGGCCGTGGTTCGGCCAATGCGGGCGATCCGTGAGGCCTCCTCGACGGTCAGGAAGTCAGGTGGAGCCGGCGAATTCGGATTCCTTGTCGATGTACTCACAACAACCCATGCCTCCCAAAATCGACTTTCGTCACGTCCCAAGCTCGGGCAACGACTACATCACCCCTGAGAAGTACTGATCGCGACACACTCGACCACACCCCCGACCGCACATCGTCAAACATCTACAGAGGTTGATTTCTTTTGGGCGCAGCGAAGTGGCCCGGAAGAACGGGGTCGCGAGTTCCACCTGCTGGTGCCTCATATCAGCGTGTGTCAGCTGGTCCGCCGAAGTGTCGGCGGACAGATGAAACTGCCCACTGGCGGCCATCTGGACCAGCCCGCTGACGGCCATTTGGCCGCTGAGGGTGGTCGCCTGACTGGGCTGCTGGGGTGCACACCAACGGCAGTTCTGGGACGCTGCGGATACGTACAGATCGCCGGCTATGTGCGTGATTATCCGGGTGCTACTGCACGTTCTGGAGCTTGGCGGTTGAACCTTATGCGCTCGTCGATTGCGGGCGGCGGCCGGCGCTCCGCGGATTACCGGAATAACCGCGCGCGATCACCGGAATAACCCGGGCGCTCCGGCGAGGCGCGTCGTCAGACGAAGACTCCGGGGACGTTTTCTGGAGCGCGTGTTCTGCTCGGTTCGCGTATTTGAGCGACGACCCCCTGAGCCCAAGGCAGTTCTGCGCTGTACGGATGTCGGCTATTCGCCCGACTGCGCCACCTGGCGAAGCGACCAATACATAAAGGCACCTACACCGAGGGCGTTGAACACCGACTCCGGGTTGAACCGGCCGATCCACAGGCGGTACGCGATCCATCCGACTCCTGCGACGCCGATCGTCAGAGTGACTATCAGTTCTCGGGGACGACGCCGCCGCTTCCCCTGTGGCGACCCCATGTCCATCGCAGCAGATTGCCTGAAGTGGAGGGTGTTGTCCAGCGACCTATCGGCAGTTAGTGGCGCGCCTCGAACCTGTGTTTAGTTCACGCGATCGGAACGAACGATGCTCATCACCACGGCGTCGTGGAAGGTTTCGCCCCACCGGAGCGCCTGACGCAACACGCCCTCGCGTCGAAACCCCACCCTCTCGTACATCGCCATCGCGCGCTGATTGAACTCGTAGACCTCGAGTGACAGCCGGTTCACCGGTGGATCGTTGATCACATCGAAAACGTGGTCGACGATCAACATCGTTGCTTCACGGCCGAGTCCACGATTGCGACCTGTCGGGCCGAGCGAGATCCGGAAGCCGCACGAGCGATTGTCACCGTCCCAGTCGTT
>JANOYI010000538.1:0-3984 GCA_031428795.1 Ilumatobacteraceae bacterium
AGACCGTCCAGCCCATCGATCAGGTTGATCGCATTCGTCATTCCCAGTAGCCACACCACTGTCACCAACGGCGCCCAGTCACTACTCAGGTAGTAGACGTCCAAGAAGGGCACGCGGAAATACAGCATCTGCACGCCGTAGTACACGAGGATCGCTCCAGCCGCGATGGTGCCCATCACTTTGGCCGGAGCCGAGATCTCCCGGATGTCGTCGACGAACCCCACGACGAAGACGACTGTGGCAGCGAAGAGCACGCCGCGCAGCTCGGAGAAGTTGGCGTACAGCGGATCGAAGACGTCCATCAGTCGCGATGCTGCGAGCGCAACGATGAAACCGGCGAACATGGCGATGCCACCCACGTCGGGTGTCGCGACCTTGTGCACTCGTCGGTCGTCGGGCTCGACCACCCAGCCCATCCGACGTGCCACCACTCCAACGACGGGGGTGGTCGCAAATGTCACCACGGCAGCAATGGCACCGATCAGAAGATACGCGCCGGTGCCGGGCATCACGGACGCCGAAGCCGAGGATCGTGCACTTCGAAACCCTGGTGACCAAACCAACCAGCAGCCACCAGGGCCAGGAATGAGTAGATGGGCGCCGAGGGCGACTTGGTCATTGCGTGGTGCACCACGGCGACAACCCAGTCGAGATATGGCACGAGCGGAATGTCGATTGCGTCACCATTGTCGCTGAAGACCTTCACCAGCAAGTGACGCTCGACATAGAACATCGCGAGGATCAACGTGGCGGCAGTGATCGCGACCGCGATCGCCGCTGCCTGCCGACCCGGACGGCGCATGCCGGCGTACAACCCGTACGCAACCACTACGCCGAACAACGGAATCAGGTACGTCTGAGCGGAGTGCGTACCGACGACGATGAGGTTCCACACCAGCCCGGCGAGCAGACCCGCCCCGACGCCGAACAACACGCCCCGGCGCGTCGAGCGCGCAGGTTTGAGTTTGTCAGCGACGTTGCTCACGGGCGCTCACTGTAGCGATCAGGTGTACGCGGGGAACCGCGCACACAATGCAGCTACTTCGGCTTTTGCTGCCGACACGGCCGACGGGTCAGTGCGATGACTCAAAATGCGGGCAATCAATTCCGCGATCACCGCCATCTCCGGCTCCTTCATTCCTTGCGTGGTCACCGAAGGCGTACCAATTCGCACACCGCTGGTGACGAAGGGGCTGCGCGGGTCGTCGGGGATGGTGTTCTTGTTGAGCGTGACGCCGCCCTCGTCCAGAACGTTCTGGGCTTCCTTGCCTGTGAGCTCGGCGTCGAACGGGGTCAGGTCGACCACCATCAGGTGACTGTCAGTGCCGCCGCTGACGAGCCGGAAGCCTTGGTAAACCAGTGCCTCTGCCAGCGCGCTGGCGTTCTTCACGATCTGCTGCGCGTAGTCCTTGAACTCGGGCTGCATCGCCTCGAAGAACGCAACAGCTTTGCCGGCGATGACGTGCTCGAGCGGGCCGCCCTGCCAGCCTGGGAAGACAGCCTTGTCGATGGCAGCGCCGTACTCCGCCTTGCTGAGAATGCATCCGCCACGAGGGCCGCGCAGGGTCTTGTGCGTGGTGAAGGTGACGATGTCCGCGTATGGAACCGGGTTGGCGTGCGCGCCACCTGCAATGAGACCGGCCAGGTGCGCAGCGTCGAACATGAACATGGCGCCGACTTCGTCCGCGATTGCCTTGAACGCGGCGGGGTCGAGGCGGCGGGGGTAGCTGGTTGTGCCAGCAACGATCAGCTTGGGGCGGTGCTGCAACGCGAGGTCGCGCACCTCGTTCATATCGATGCGCTCCTCCCCCTTCGTCACCTTGTAGGGCACGAAGCGGTAGAGCTTGCCGCTGGCGTTGACGGGCGAGCCATGCGTCAGGTGACCGCCGTGGTCGAGGCTGAGACCCAGCACCGTGTCGCCGGGCTGCAGGATGGCTTGATACGCGCACATGTTGGCGTTGGCCCCACTGTGCGGCTGCACATTGGCGTGCTCGGCGCCGAACAATTCCTTCACGCGGGAGATTGCAAGCGCTTCGATCTGGTCGACGATGGCGTTGCCGCCGTAGTAGCGCTTGCCAGGAAGACCCTCGGCGTACTTGTTGGTCAGCGCACTGCCGACCGCGCGCATGACGGCGGGCGAGGTGAAGTTCTCACTGGCGATGAGCTGGAGGCCGGTGCACTGGCGCTGCACCTCGGCATCGATGAGGTCAAAGATGACGGTGTCTGGTTTGGTATCGCTGGGGAACGGCATGTCAGGACTCCGTGTCGTCGTGTCGGCGCGCTTCGTCGCGCTCGATCTGCATAATTTGATCGACGCGGCGCGCATGGCGACCGCCTTCGAACGGGGTGGTGAGAAACAGTTGGAGTATCTCTTCGGCGAGGCCGGTGCCGACGACACGGCCGCCGATGCTGAGCACGTTGGCATCGTTGTGTTGGCGAGCCATCCGGGCCGTGTAGAGGTCGTTGCACAGTGCGGCACGCACGCCGTGCACTTTGTTGGCAGCCAACTGCTCGCCCTGGCCGCTGCCGCCGATGACGATGCCGAACTCTGCATTGCCGTCGCGAACCGTGCGACCCACCGACGCGCAGATCTCCGGATAGTCGACGGCCTCCGTGCTGTGCGTGCCGTGGTCGAGCACATCGTGCCCGCCTGCCTGCAACACGCCGATGAGGTGCTGCTTCAGTTCATACCCGGCGTGATCCGAGCCAATCGCGATCAGAGACATCGCAGCGAGTGTAAGCGACACCACCCGTCGCGACCCTCAACCAAGCGGCTGTGGGGGACGACCGGGTTCGTTGCGAGGGGGCGCCGCTTCCTACCCTGGCCATATGTCGCTTGACCCTCGCACGCCCGTTCTCATCGGCGCCGGCCAGTTCGTGCACCGCGCTGCTGGGCTGGACGACGCTCTCGATGCCTCCGCCCTGATGTGTGAGGCCGTCCGTTCGGCGGCCGCCGATGCAGGGCTTGCCGACGTACCGAACCCGGATTCGGTGCGCGTCGTCGGGCTGCTCAGCTGGAAGTACGGCGACCCGGCCTGGGTGGTGGCGAACCAACTCGGCCTCACACCCCGCGAGACGGCTGTCACCACGATGGGCGGCAACAGCCCTCAGACGTTGGTGAACGGCACCGCCATGGAGATCCAGCGGGGCGAGCTGGACCTGGCGATTCTGTGTGGCGGCGAGGCGTGGCGCACTCGCATGCGAGCTCGCAAGATCGGGACCGAGCTGGATTGGCCGAAGTCACCACCCGAGCAGATGCCGCGACTGCTGGGCGAGGACCTGGAGATGAACCACCCGGGCGAGCGTGCCCGCGGCATCGTGATGCCGGTGCAGGTCTACCCGATGTTCGAGACCGCAGTGAGGGCGGCCGCGGGTCGAACGGTCGAAGAGCAGCAGACCCTCAGTAGCGAGCTGTACGCCAAGTTCAGCGAAGTCGCTGCTGCCAATCCTTACGCGTGGCTCCGCGACGAAAAGACGGCGGAGGAGATTCGTACTCCCTCGGCGACCAATCGCATGATCGGGTTCCCCTACCCGAAGTACATGAACTCCAACAACGACGTCGACATGGGTGCGGCACTGATCATGTGCAGCGTCGAGAGGGCGGAGGCACTCGGCGTGCCTCGCGACCGCTGGGTCTTCCCGCACTCCGGCGCCGACTGTCACGAACACAACTTCATCAGCAACCGATGGAGCTTTGCGGCGACACCCGCGGTTGAGCTGGGTGGTCGACGAGCCCTCGAGTTGGCTGGCGTGAGCATCGACGACATCGAGATCATCGACCTCTACTCCTGCTTCCCATCAGCAGTACAACTGGGTGCTCAAAGCCTTGGAATCTCACTTGATCGCCAGGTCACCCGCACCGGTGGCCTGGCATTCGCGGGTGGCCCGTGGAACAACTACGTGATGCACGCCATCGCAACGGTGATGACCGATCTGCGCGACCGGCCCGGCGCCAAGGGATTGGTGTGGGCCAACGGTGGGTAC
>JANOYI010000539.1:0-23127 GCA_031428795.1 Ilumatobacteraceae bacterium
GGAGCACAGCAAAACCAGGTTGTGGTAATCGGTTCGGCCGCCGCGTCGCCAGTAGTGGATGTGGTGTGCGTCGGTCCATTTGACGGGTCGGTCGCAGCCGGGGAAGCGGCAGCCGCCGTCGCGGGCTGCGACTTGTTTGAACAGTTGTGGTGGGACAAGCCGGAAGGTGCGCCCGAAGTTGTGTGGTGTGCCGTCTGCGTCGCGCAAGATGACGTGGATGCGACAGTCGCACAGGTAGGTGTCGGTGCATGCGGGTGACATTGGTCGTTGGGTGTCGACGTTGACACCTTCGGGGTGGTCGGTGGTAACGGTGGAGATGTCGGCGGACAGGCTGACGTTGGGCAGGTTCCGTGGGCGCTCGTTGCCCGCGTGGTTCTTGTTGAAGAACGCCGCGATATCGAACAACGCATCACCTTGTCGCTCGGCGGCAGTTCGAGTTTCGTCTTTGCCGGTGTGGGTCATCGCGGTCTGGATGGCTTTGTCGAACTCGGTGCCGGCGGCTTCGTTGAGGCGGAAGGTGCCGTGGGTGACGTCGTCCATGGTGGTGCCGTAGGTGAGCTCGTTGGGACGGTCGATCGGGGGTGCTTGCTCGTCGATGATCGCGTCGGCGCGCTTGACCCAGTGATCGACGGCGCGTTCGGTGGACCGGATGTCCAACCCGGCGAGCAGCTCGACGAGTTGGGGCTCGCACTCGCTGAGAATGTCGGCGTACTTCGCTTTACCCGTGCGGCGGGCCAACGCAATCTGTGAGCCCGATAATGCGCCCGAGACGGCGGCGTGGGCGAAGTGTGAGTGCGTGTCGAGAAAGCGGCCGGTGTTGACGACTTCGCTGGCGCGTTGTGGGGTCATGCGAGCTTTGTTTCGGAGCCATGCGGAGATGGACACGGTGCCATCGAGACCGAACTCGCCACTGAGTTCTAAGCGGCGAACCGCCAGAGCAAACAGCGCTGCCCGTCGGTCCAGATCGGCAGCAACAGCGAGGACCTCATCGGGACTGAGGAGGACCTCAGTCGCAAAGTCGTCGATCACTGTCATGTGTCACATCGTACATGTGTTCGTACTATTCTTCAACACGAAACCCCATATTCGATATAGCTTTCAGCGATAGCGAACCCTCGAGCATCTCCACGATGGATGCACTCAGCGTGACCCTGTCAGCCCACACTCACAGGACCCAGCGGGTCATCCACTCCACTAACGCTTCGTTGTGGGCGAGGCGGCCCATTGGTGGGCCATAGGTGGTGCCTTCGTGCGGCGAGCCGGGAAGGGTGAGCACCTCGCTGGGGGTACCGACGGCACAGAGCACGCGATGCATCGACCATGCCTGCGTCGACGGGCACCGCTTGTCGTCGGTGCCCACCACGAAGAGGCACGGGGTGGTGCAACGGTGCGCCTGCCATAGCGGCGACTGAGCGGCGAAGCGCTCGAGTTGCTCGTACGGCGCTCCGCCGAAGTTGGCCGGAATGAACCGGTAGCCAATGTCACTTGACCCGTACATCGCGGACAGGTCGGTCACTGGGTTTTCTATCACGGCGGCCTTGAACCGGGTGGTGGTCGCCGCCAACCACGACGACATGTAGCCGCCGTACGAATTGCCGGTCACTCCCAATCGGGTGGGGTCCACCAGGCCGGCGTCGATTGCCGCGTCCAGCACGGCGCATAGGTCGCGAGCCGGGCCGTCCGCCCAGTCGGATATCGCCGCGTGAGTGAACTCGTCGCCATAGCCGGTGCTGCCGCGCGGATTGGTGAACAACACACCGAACCCCGTCGCGCACAGTGCGTGTGCGTCGATGTTGAACGCCTCGCCGTAGGTGAAGTTGGGGCCGCCGTGGATGAGCAACACGGTGGGCAACGGGGCGACGCTGCCCGCGGGGGCGATGAACCAACTGTCGAGAGGGCCGAGCTCGGACGGCACCGTGGTGCGCGTGACTTCCACGGGCTGCGCGGATGCGAAATTGGTGAGTCGACGCTCGCCACCGCCGTCCAGGACGGCCAACTCCGCCGGTGCCTCGGCGGACTGTGTGGTGAACACCAGTCGTCCCTGCACAAAGCCAACAGGTGACGCACACCTGGGCCCGTCCACGAGACCTTGCACGCTGCCGTCAACCAATGACACCCGCGAAATACCCATTCGCCCTCGAGCACCAACGCGGACGATCAACGAATCGTCGGTGGCAATGACGAGGTGTGCGTAGCTGTCGGCCAGCTCGGCAGCAGAGTCGCCGTACACGTCGCCCAGCAGATCCGGAACGTCGAGCTCGGTGGTCTCATCGCCAGCGATGATGAAGAGTCGTGCGTGGCTGCCGACCGGCTCATCTTCCGGCGCACCGATCAGCGCGACCAGTCGTCCGTCGGGCAACCACTCGCCCAGCACGGTGCGACCACCAGACACAGCCGCTTCCGCCACGCCTCCGTCAAGCGCCACCACGCGCAGATGTTGGCCACCGCGAGCGCCGGTGGGGTCTTGTGCAGCGATAGCCACGATGCGGTCACCAGTGGGCGACCAGCGGGGTGTGCTCCAGCGCCACTCGTCGTCGGTGAGCCAGCGAGTGCTGCCTTCAGAAAGGTCGAGCAGCTGCAGCTGCGGCGGATCTTCCAGGTCGCCGGTCGAATCGAAGGCGGCGATCGGGCGTGTCCAGCGGTACGGGCGAGTGCGGTCGATCACGTTGCCGCGGCGACAGACCAACGCCACCGTGCAACCATCGGGTGACCACTCTGGTGGTTCAGTCAGCTGGCCAACGACATCGAATATCGCGGTGATTGCGCCGCCACTGGTGACCGCCACCTGTGCGACGCCGCTTCGCTCCGTGATGAACGCAAACCGTGACCCATCGGGCGACCAGACAGCGGAGTGGTCACCGGCAATTGCCGTGGTCAACGGCGTCGCGTTGCCGCTCTCGACGTCGATGATGGAGAGTTGTTCGACAGTTGCTTCGGTCCCCAGCGGCACGTGCGTGGTGGTGAGCAGAAGTTGTGCGCCATCGGGCGAAAGGCTGGCGTGCAGCGGGGCGCGGACGGCCAGCAGACGCTCGGTGATTGTCGATGCTTGAGACGGGGTATCAGTCATACGAGTACGTCACCACCGTGAACAGAGTCGCGACGGCGTCGTTGGCGCGATAGCTGTGCGCGTCCGACGAACTGAAGCGAACGGTGTCGCCTGTCTCGAGCACGAACTCGCTGGCGCCGACCTGCAGCGTGATGGAACCCGAAACCACGTAGCCGTACTCCACCGAACCTCGGCCGTGATCGCACGAGACACTGGGCTGACCGGGATGCAGCACTCCCTCAGAGAGGTCAAAGCGGCGTCGCTCCATCATCGAGAACAGCATGCGTGCACCCGACGAACCGGGTGTCCCGGTGGAACGGATGATCTCTGGAGCACCGGTGGTGGGTCGAGTCAATTCGGAGAATGTCAGGTCAAGCGATTGGGCGATGCGCGTCAGTACGGCCACCGTGGGGTTGGCTACTTCGCGTTCGATCTGTGATAGCAACGCCTTGCTCAGGCCGGTTTGGGTTGCCATCTCGCGCAGGCTGAGACCGCGAGCCATGCGGGCACGCCGCATGTTGGCGGCAACCGCCTCCCGCACCAGAGCGCTCTCATCGGCATGGTGGTCGTGTGGGTTGGCGTCTTCGTGGGACGCGCTCACGAGGTGTGCTGACGTCGATTCACTCATCGAGCTCTCCTGGCGTTCCGGCGTTTCCCGTACCTCGCCCGGGCACGGAGGCGAACAAGGTGCGAGTGTACGCATGCTGTGGGGCAGTGAGGATGGCTTCGGTATCGCCGCTCTCGACCACTGCACCGTTGCTCATCACGTACACGCGGCGGGCCATCTGACGCACTACGGCAAGGTCGTGCGTGACGAACAAGAGCGCCAAGCCAAGTTGTTCGACAAGCTCGTTGAGCAGGTTCAGAATCTGCGCCTGCACCGACACATCCAGAGACGAAACGGGCTCGTCGCAGATCAGCAGCGTCGGGTTCGGGGCCAGTGCACGAGCGATAGCAACGCGTTGTTGCTCGCCTCCCGACAGCGAGCTCGGCCGGCGTCGGGCGTATTCGGCGGGGAGGCCGACGAGGTCGAGCAGGGCGGGCATCTCACTGCGGTCGCGCCCGCCCGCGCGTAGGGCTTCGATGAGCGCGGCGCCGATGGTCATCGCTGGGTTGAGCGCAGATGTGGGGTCTTGGAACACGATCTGTGCACGTGTCGCGGGCGTGCCGTCAACCGACCAGTCGACAGTGCCGCTGTCCGCCTGCTCGAGACCGATCAGAATGCGCGCGAGCGTCGTCTTGCCGGAGCCCGATTCACCAACGATGCCGACTGCTTCACCAACGCCGATGACCATCGAGACCGAGGTAAGCGCCGGTGGGGCGTCGCGGGTGAACTGCTTGACGAGCTGGCTGATGGTGACAAGCGGGGTGGGGTGTTCGGTCTCTGACGCGGGCGCGGCGGGCTCAACAACCCGTGACTCGTCAGCGCCGAGTGGCTTCCAGCACGCGACCAACGTGGTGGGCTCGAAGCGGACGCCGCACAGTGCTGGCTCGAACTCGAAGCACTGATGGTCGGCGCGTTCGCAGCGTGGTGCAAAAGCGCAGCCCGCCTTGATGTCCCAAGGCCGCGGAACCGAGCCGGGCACCGCAGGTAGCCGAGCAACGCGGCGGTCGATGGGCGGGTCGCTGTTGCGCAGGGCAGCGGTGTACGGGTGCTGCGGGGAGACGAACACATCGTGTCCATCACCGCTCTCCATCAGCCGGCCCGCGTACATCACCAGAATGCGGTCTGCGCGTTCACGGGCCACGCCGAGGTCGTGAGTGATCAGAAGCAGCGCCATCGAGCGCTCGCGTTGAATGCGTGCCAGCAAATCGAGTACTTCGCGTTGGGTGGTGACGTCGAGCGCAGTGGTGGGTTCGTCGCCGATCAGGACCTCCGGGTCACTGGCCAGACTGGCGGCGAGGGCGACTCGTTGGCGCATGCCGCCCGACAGCTCGAAGGGGTACTGCCGTGCGACGCGCGCTGGCAAGTCGACCTCATCCAGACGACGCTGAATCTCGTCGCCCGAACGGCGAAGTGCTGGCGCCAGCGCGGCGCCGATCTGGTCGCCGCACCGGTGCACAGGACTGAGGCTGGTGAACGGGTTCTGCAGCAGCAGGCTGATGCGCCTGCCGCGTAGGCCGACCAGTGCGTCGGGGCCGTTGGCCAGGTCAACCTCGGTGTTGTCCAACTGAACGATGCCGGTGGCAGTCACGCCTCGCGGCAGCAAACCAGTGATGGCCTTTGCCGTCATCGACTTGCCCGAGCCGCTCTCGCCGACGAGAGCGACGGTCTCGCCCGGCCGCACGATGAGGTCCATGCGCGTAACAATCGGCCCGGACGGCCCGGTAACGGTGAGGCCGCGCAACGACAATCCTGACAACCCGGAGCGGTCGCGTTCGACGCTCATCGCTGCCTTGCCCGTCGCTCGAAGCGTTCCTGCAACCAGTCGCCCATCAGGTTGATCGCGGCAGCGGTCACGATGATCAACACGCCAGGCACGATGACCGCCGCGGAGTTGCGCCCCAACAAGTCGCGCCCGTCGCTGAGCTGCCGGCCCCAGTCAGGTTCGCCCGGGCCAACACCAAGTCCAAGGAACGACAACGACGACATGGCGACCAACGCGAACGCGACATTGAGCAGCATGGTGGCGAGGGCGACCGGCATCACGTTGGGAAGGATGTGGCGGAACATGATGCGGGCCTTGCCGAGGCCCAGCACCTTGGCGGATTCGATGTACGGCCGACTCGATTGGGCGAGCACCGAACCGCGTATCAGTCGAATGTCGGTGGGTGAGAACAGCACCACCAGCACCAGCACCGTGACCCAATAACCGGCATCGACAAGGCCGGCCACGACGAGCGCGATCAGGGTTGTGGGCAGTGCGAGGAGTAGGTCGGCGTACTTCGACAACAGCAGGTCGACCCAGCCACCGAGGTAGCCGGCGACCGACCCGAGTAGCAGCCCAATGAGCATCGAGCCGATCGCGATGAAGATTGGCCCGACGACTGCCGAGCGGGCACCGGCGAGACTGAGCTGCAGCACATCGCGGCCCAGTTGGTCGGTGCCAAACCGGTGGCCGGGAGTGCCAGCGGGCGTCACGCCGAGCAGGATGTCCTGCGTGGTCGCGTCGGGCACGAGCCACTGCGCGCCGACCACGCAGATGGCCACAACCGCCAACGGAATGGCGCACAGAACGGGCGTCAGCGGCAGGCGTTTCATGCCGCAACTCGCCTGCGCACGCGCGGGTCAGCGGCGAAGTAGAAGAGATCGACGGCGAGTGCGGTGAACGCAATGATCGCGGCGGTGAGCAGCGTGATGGCCTGCACCACGGGGATGTCTTTGAACGTCACCGAGCTGGCCAGCAGCGAGCCGATTCCCTGCAGCGCGAATGTGATCTCGACGAGGATCGTGCCGCCGAACAGGAAGCCGAAGACCAAACCGAGGCTGGTGACCACAGGGATCATCGCGTTGCGCAACACCATTGCGCGTACCTGTTGCGGCGACAGTCCCCGACTGACTGCGAACGACACGTAGTCCTGGTCCAGCTCGCCCAGCACGGCGGTGCGGGTGAGCTTGAAGACAAGCGCGCCAATGCCCAGGGCGAGAGTGATGGCCGGCAGCGAGAGGTGCCAGATTCGGTCAAGAAATCCGTCGCCACTGCCGTACACGGGGAAGATGTCGAGGTTCACGCCGAACACGTAGAGCAGGAGCAGTCCCACCGCGTACGAGGGTGCGCCAACGCCAATTATGGCGCCGACGCTGACGGTGCGATCCAGTGCTGAGCCAGCACGCGACGCGGCAAAAATGCCGACGGGAATCGCCACGAGAACAGTCAGCAGGAACGCATAGCTCGCCAGCTGCGCAGTCAGGACGACCCGGTCGGCCAGCAGTGTGATGACGGCCGTGTCGCTGCGAATCGAGGTGCCAAAGTCGCCCTGGAACACGCCGCCCAGCCACTGGAAGTACTGGCTGAGGAACGGGTTGTCCAGGTTGTACTGCGCTCGGATGGAGGCGAGCACCTCGGGGGTCGATGGGCGCGGGCCCAGCAGGTTGCGTGCAGGGTCGCCTGGGGTGAGGTGCAACAGCGCAAACACCACGAACGACACGGCCAACAGCAGTAGTGCAGTGGCAGCCAGCCGAACCAGCACGAACCGTAGAACGGTGCCGCGGCCGAGGTACCGGTTCATCCGTTGGTGAGAATGCGTGGCGTCCAGGGAGACAGCAGCGTGTACGAGCTGTAGTCCTCGATCGTGTAGTCATCGCTGACGGCGGTGGCGCCTTCGCCCCACCACAGCGGCACGTAGGGGACTTCTGCGAGGGCGAGCTTCTGAGCCTCGATGAGCAGCTCGATGCGCTGTGCCGGGTCGGTCTCCTCACGTGCCTGCGTCATCAAGTCGACGACGTCGGCGTTGACGAACGAGGCCGGGTTGCCTTCGCCGAGGAACCACGTGGCCAGCTCGCCCGGGTCGCCGGTGGTGCTGAAGTACCACATGTATGCCAGGCCCCAGTCGGGCGAGCCGATCGTTCCGAACCATTGCTCAACCGGCATTTCCTCTATCTCGATGATGATGCCCAGCGGCTCGACTGCAGCTTTCAGCGCCTGGAAGGCGGCACTAATCTGCGGTGCGCTGGACGAGATGCCGACCTTGGTGGTGAAGCCGTCCGGCGCCTTTGACTGAGCGAGTTCTGCCTTCGCTGCGTCGATGTCGTAGGTGAGTTCGAACGCAGCGCCAAGTGCGGTGCGTGCACCCTCTGCACCGAGCACGCCTTCGATCTGCTGCGGTGTTGTCAGCGCAGTTGCGACTTCACCGTGACCGTTCAGTAGCGACTTCACGTAGGCGGCGCGGTCGCACGCGAGGGCGATGGCCTTGCGCACGTGGATGTCGTCGAACGGCTCGACGGCGGTGTTGAAGTCGATGCCGGCGTAGCTGCGGTCGGGCGTGTAGAGCACCGACGTGTCCGTGGTGTCTTCCCACTGCTGAGCCTGGTCGAGTGAGATGTTGATTGCGATGTCGATGTCGCCCGATTCGCGTGCGAGAACCCGCGTGTTCTCCTCGGGGATGAAGTCGATGCGCACGGTCTTGACCGGAACCGGGCCGCCCCACCAGCTGTCGACGCGCTCGAGTTCCACCGAGCTGTCGGGCACGAACTTGGTGACCTTGTACGGGCCGGTTCCGAAGAGCAGCGCGGTCGGCGTGCCGAGCTCGCCATTGTTTGCTTCGACGAACTTTTGTGTGGTGACCCACAGCGCGTTGGCGGCGCAGGGGCCCCACTCGAAGGCGACGTCGGGTGAGAGCAGCGTGATGGTGACTTCGTTGTCGGCGGTCTTTTCGGCGGTGTCCATGTTGGCCCAGTAGTACGCAATGTTGGGTGACACGGTCTCGTCCTTGGCGAGGCCAATGGAGTAGACGACGTCGTCGGCGGTGACTGCCGTGCCGTCGCTGAACTTGGCATTGGCCCGCAGTGTGTAGACGTAGGTGGTGGGCGAGGTCTGCTCCCACTTCTCGGCCAGGGCGGGCACAAGAACGCCGGCACTGTCGGGGGCGACCAGTCCCTCGCCTACCAGCGCCGCGACGTAGTAGTTGAGAATTCCGGCTTCCTTGCCGGGGTAGAGATTCGACAGCGAGGCTGCGAACCCGATGGTGAGCAGCTCGATCTCCTCCGACGAAGCGTTGCCCTCAGCCGAGTCGGTACCGCCGGAGGTGCTGACGGTTGCCTCGCCGTCCTCTCCGCACGCGGCCAGCAACATCAGCAGGGCACTGGCACCCGCACCCTGCAGCGCCGTACGACGGCTGATCGGAAGGAAATTCGACATGAGCGCTCCTGGTGGTCGACGGGTTAAGTCAATAGTCGACCATGAAGATCGGTTATTGAGAATCACCAACTGATACGCGACACTAGACGCAACCGGCAGGATGGTCAAGGCTGGAGGTTCTGCGAGCGGTGCCCGTGCGACGATTGAGGAACCCCCCGGCCCAACGAAAAGTGGGTGTGAGTGCCGATCCAACCTGCGTCGACCGAACTGCGCTGGACCACCACTGTGGCCCGGCCGGGCCGCGGGAAGCGTGTGCCGTCCTCTGTGATGCCGAGTGATTCCCAGCCGACGATGGCAACTGCCAGCAGCCGATCTGGCGACACCTGCACTTCGATCTGATCGGTGAGGAACCGGAAGCCTTCAATCGTTGGCCACACCTTCCACCATTGCTCGTCGTGCAACCGATCCAGGCCCACGACGATGTCTGCGAAGGTGCCGAATGCGACGACATCCTCGCCGAAACGGCGGCGAGCTGCACCGAGATCGACTGACGCGACCTCGGCTCCCCATTCGTCGATCCACGTGGTCACTGATTGCTGGTCGAGCGTGCTCATCAGGCAGTCAATCGGCAATCGTGGGGACGAGAACGGCCCTCTGGCTGGGGGTCACGAACACGAACACGTCATCGCCGTCTACTCGCACCGCATGCGTGGGCTGGCACTGTTCCTTCACTGCCTCCCAGCCGGTTCCGAGTGCGAACGCCCACTGGTGGCCGGGGCAAACGAGTTTTCCGTTGAGGACGACCCCCTTCGACAGCTCGCGCTCGCGATGTATGCAGATGTTGTCGAAGGCGAAGAAGCCACCGTCGTGTGCGAGCACCAGGATCTGCCGGTCGCCGACGGTGAGAACCACCTTCTTGCGCTTGACCACATCGGTCGCAGCGCCCACGAGGTGCCACTGCTCTCCCGCGGCCGGTCCCAACGATGAAGCGCCCGTCACCCGCCGTCGTCCTTCGCGAGCCATACCTGACGAAGCTTGTCGTATACCTTGCTGCCTGCTTCCAGGCCCACCTGGTCCGGGTCCCAGGCCACGGTGACGTCGCCGCTCACGTAGGTCTGGCAAGCGAGCCGGTAGCCCTGGTCATACAGCTCGGCCAGGCGCTCCCGTTCGCGGCGGCGAGGCGCGACGCAGTTTTCTGCGCCTGCCTCCACCCGCACGCGGTCGGTCCCGCAGTTGCCGCTGGCGCACTTGAAGGGAATACCGCAGTCGTTGCGAATGGCCACGCGCAGCAGGTTCACCTCGTCGCCTTCGGCAAACGTGACTTCGCGGTCGCTCGTCGAGAAGCGAATTGTGGGCATGCGAGGTCAGGCGAGTGCCGGCTCGGGGTTGGCCACCGGGACCTCAGGCTGCACATAAGTGTCGTACAGGGCCTTGGTGTAGGAGTAGCGAGCCTCCGCTCCGTGCCGCACCAACTGCAGGCATCGAGCCTGGAGCTCGGGCGTCGTGGCGTGCTCGAGCACGATCTGGTAGCCGCGCTCGCCGTGGATCTCGTCGGAGGTGATGTGGAGGTCGAAGAACTCCGCCTCTTCTTCGGTGAAGCCGTACTGCTCGATCAGCACGGGGTACTGACGGCGGTAGATGGACGGCACCTGCGACTCGAGCCCGACGACCAGCGCAGCGGTGGCCACGGCGAAATGCTCGCGCATGGCGATGGCGTAGCACCAGCCCTGCAGGCCACGGGTGACGGCGGTGGCGTTGTCGATGTCCATCACGCGCTCGCGAGTGGTTCCCGCTGCCTCGGCGAAGCGGATGAGCAAGTCGGTGTGGCGCACGTCCGACAGCTCTTCCTCGTACATGTTCTGCAGCAGGAAGTCCTTCGCGTCGGTCGCGTAGTCGGGCGTGTTCGAGTAGATGTAGCCCAGGTAGTCGGCAAACGGGCCGACGTAGTGGTAGTGGTTTTCGGCCCAACGGGCGAAGTGTTCGCGGCTCAGTTGGCCGTTGGCCCAAGCTTGCGAAAAGGAGGCGTTCTTCGCCTCGCGGCCCTTGATTGCGTTTTCCAGTGCTTCGCGGAATTCGGGCTTGGAGAGCAGCTCAGCCATGTCGAGTACCTTTCGGGAGAGGAACCGCCAATGGGGCGGTCCGTATATTGTATACTTATCTGATCATGACGCAAGTCCTACTTCGTGCACATCTCCCAGTCGATCAGCGGTGGCCCGGATGAAGCACGAGCACGAGCTCGCCGTGATGGCTGATCAGTGCTCGGCAGTGGGCCGCTCCGGTGTGGTGTGCGCCGCTGCGCCGCTGGCAGCACAGGCCGGTGCCGCAGCGCTGCGCGCGGGCGGCAACGCGTACGACGCAGTGGTGGCGGCCGGGCTGGCCGAGACGGTGCTGTTGCCTCCGAAGTGTGGTTTCGGCGGCGACCTCATTGCAATCCGCCTCGCAAGCGGCGCAACCGAACCAGACGCGCTGCTCGCCATTGGCGGCGCGCCCGCGGGTCTCGCTGCTGTGGCACGAGGTGGAAGCTGGCGCGACGTCGGGCCTATGTCGGTAGGCCCGCCAGCCGTCGCGCACGGGTACGCCGCGCTCGCGGCGCTGGGTCGGCTCGGTCGTGAACGTCTCGCCGCCCCTGCCATCGAACTAGCCGTCGAAGGCTTCCCATGGGCAGCGGTGTGCGCTGACCTGTCTGCGCAGGCACGGGCGTTGGTGCTCGAGATGAACCCACACGGATGTGAGTACTTCCCTGGCGGTTTTCCCATAGCGGCAGGCGACATCGTCCGGTTGCCCGGGCTGGCGGCGGTGCTGCGAGAGTTCGTCGAGCGTGGTGCCCAACTGATGGACGGGCCCGTAGGGCTGGCGGTGGTGGAGGCCGTGAGCTCGCGTGGCGGTGTGCTGACGCAGGCCGACTTCGCCCACGCTCGTGCGGAGTGGGTGGCGTGTGCCACGGGTACGGTCGCCACCGTCGATGGCCCGCTGACGACCTGGGCGACGCCGGCCCCGACGCACGGGCCGTCACTCCTCGACGCGGTCAGCGGTGTTCGCTCGGACGATCCCGGCCCGGCTGGTCTTCTCCGCGAGGTGCTGCGCGCCATCGACGCCCGCCGCTCCATACTTTCCGATCCCAGTGGCACGTCGATGGTCAGCGCAGCTGATGCGGAGGGCAACGTTGTGGTGCTCGTCCACTCGAACTCGTTTCCGCGCTACGGCAGCGGCATCATCGTGCCCGAATACTCGCTGCCGCTTGCCAATCGCGCCGGCCGAGGATTCACCCCGGAGATCGGCCACCCGAACTTTCCCGTCGCCGGCCGTCGTCCGGCCACCACGTTGCACGCGTGGGCTGTCGCTGGCTCTGATGGTCGGCCCCGCTTTCTCGGTGCCACGCCGGGTGGTGCGAATCAGATGCCGTGGAATGCGCAGACCATCCACCGCATCGCACAGGGTGTCGCCCATCCGGGGATGTTGGTCTCGGCGCCGATCTGGGAATGGCTCCCCGCCGACGACGGCGTGCGCGTCGAGCACGGGTTCGATCCTGCGGAGCTGGAGGCTCTTCGCGAAGCGGCCTCGCGGATTGTTGACGCCCCACGTTGGGGCTGCCGATCCGCGCAGCAGGTAGTGCGCGTGCCTCAGCAGGGTGGCGCATGGGTTGCTGCCGCTGACCCACGCACCGTGGGCCTCGCCTTGGGTGTGTAGCGAGTACCGGGAGGGATCACCCGTGTGCGGGACGCTCGCGGCAGATCCAGAGCAGTGCGAGCGGGGTGAGCATGGCGACGGCCAGGGTCGGGCGAAGGCCGAACAGTTCGCCGGACATCCCGATGATCGCGCTTGCAGCTGCGCCGAGTGCGATCTGTACCGACCGGTATGCACCCAGTGCCATTCCGTCCTGACCGAACCGTTCGACGGCGAGCACGTTGGCAACGGGGCCGAGTGAGCTGACCATGCCGGCGAACAGAGCCGCCAGTGCGTAGACGAGAGGCCCGCCGGGAAGCAGCACCCACGCCAGCCCGGTGGCGGTGAGTGCAACACCGGTGCGCCTGGCGCTGGTTGTGGCGCCGATGCGATCGGCGCTTGCGCCGCCCACGATCTTGGCAACGATGGAGATCAGCCGGCCAGCAACGAGCACGGTCGCTGCGCTCGCAGGGCTGAGGCCCCAACGCTGGACGGCAAAGGTGGTGAGGAACGGGATGGCCCCGTACTGGCACACGGCGAGCACTGTGCCGACAGCGGTGGGGAGGGCCATGACGGTGCGCAACGAGAACCGCGAGTGGCTGCCACGGACGGGCTTGAGGTGGGCACTTCCGCCGCCACCGATGGCGGCGACCGCGCTCAGGAAAGCAGAAATCCAGAATACCGCCCGCCAGTCATGGCTTGCCCCGATGGCACCGAGCACAGCGGCGAGAGTGAGGCCACCGCTGAACGCCACGCCGTAGATGCCCATTGCAAAGCCCTTCCGGGTTGGCCCGGCGAGAATCGAGACTGCTTGGAGACCGGCTGGGAAGAACAGTCCTGCGCTGGCGCCCAGCACGATTTGGCCGACGATGAGCTGGCCGAACGAGTGCGAAGTGGCGGTGACGACGCTGCCGAGGACCCCGACGGAGGCGGCGATCCGGATCAGCGCGGAGGGGCTCAACCGTCGCAACCACAGCCCGCCGACCAGGTTGAAAGCGGCTATCGAGCCAGTGAGCAGGCCGAACACGATGCCGGCCTGCCCAACACTCAGGCCGAGTTCGTCTGATGCTGTGGGGTACAGCGGTGACAGCAACTGCTCGCCGGTGGTGGCCACGAGATAGGCGAAGCAGACGACAGCGAACGATCCCCACCTCGGTCCCGGGCGTGTGTGCTCGACGTCACTCATCTCGGATACAATATGCAATCCTGTGACCAACCACTCGTGACGAGCGAAAGCAGCCGGAATGATCCACCTCGATGATCAGACGATCGACAGCCTGCTCGACATGCCTGCCGTGATCGAGGTGGTCGGCTCCGCCTTTGCCGAGTGGGGCGTCGGATCTGCGTCAACGACTCAGCGGGTCAGGGCAGTTGTGCCGAATGGGATGGCCAGTGCGATGGCAGCCGTGGTGCCCCCCTTCAGCGGCGGGAAGATTTATGCCACGAAGGACGGCAAGTTCACGTTCCTCATCGTGCTCTTCGACATTGATGGTCAGTTGCTGTGCACGCTTGACGGCGACACTCTCACGGCGTTCCGAACTCCTGCGACATGTGCACTCGCGATCCGCGAACTGGCCGCCACTCCAGTCGCGTCGTTGACGACGGCAGCGCTGGTGGGTGCCGGTCGCCAGGGCTGGCTCCACCTCCAGATGCTTGCAGCGGAGTTGCCGGGTTTGCAGGAGGTACGAATTGCCGACATCAATCCGCGGGCCGCTGCGTCGATGGCGGCGCGGGCAAACGAGGCGGGCATACCGGCGACGGTGGCCGCCAACGTTGCGAACGCGGTCGACGGCGCACAGGTCATCGTCACCGTGACGCAGAGCACTGCCCCGCTGTTTCCTTCATCCGCAATAGGGAACGATGCTCTGATCTGTGCGGTTGGCGCGACGAAGTACGACCGCTGCGAAATCGGCCCAGATGTCGCTGCCCGATGTGCAGCAGTGGTGTGCGACGACGTGGTGGGCAGCCGCGTCGAGTGTGGCGATCTGATCCAAGCTCATGCCGCGGGATCGTTCGACTGGTCCGATGCCATCGAACTCCACGCCGTGTTGGCGCGTACGGTGCATGCGTCACGTGCCGGTGCCGCGCCGGTGCTCTTCGAGACGCAGGGTGTCGCCCTACAGGACGTCGCCGCCGCAGGTCTGGCATGGCAGCGTCACCAGGCGCTCGTGCCGGCTTCGGGATGAGATTTACTACCTACATACTCCAGGAGAAGACAACGTGATTCAGATCAACCGACTCAGCATGGCCGAGGCCGAACTCATCGTCGACGCCGCGCTCGCCAAGGCGAAAGAGCTCGGCGCGGGCTCCGTGATGTGCGTCAGTGATGCCGGCGGTTGGCCGCTCGTCATCAAGCGGCCGGACAACGGCAAGCCGACCAGCGTCGAGATCGCCATCAACAAGGCGTTCACGGCGGCGTGCCACAAACGGCCGACGCACACGTACACCAACGCTCAGTCCGGGGGTGAAGCGTTCGGGATCATGAACATGCACGGCGGCCGCTTTTCCATCTTCGTCGGTGGCTGGCCGATCGAGGTCGATGGCGAGGTGGTCGGAGGTATCGGCGTGTCCGGCGGCCACACCCGCGAAGACATCGCGTGCTGCAAGGCCGGCATCACTGCATTACTCGAGCACCTCGGCAAGCCGGTCGACTTCTCGAAGTGGGACAACTGGCAGCCGCCGACGCCGACGGCCGATTGAGATGACCGGCTTCAACGATCACAAGTCCGCTGAGCCGCACCGTGTGCTCAATCGCATCGGAGGGGATCTGCTTCCTGCCTCCAACGGTGAAGAGTTCGAGCGGCGCGATCCTGCCGACACCCGACGGGTCGTGTCAATTGCTCCCGAGAGCACCACCGATGACGTGCGTGCCGCAGTGGACGCCGCCACCGAGGCATCGGCGCAGTGGCGGCGCACCACACCCAGTCGGCGCGCAGAGCTGCTCACGGGCGCGGCCAGGCTGTTGACCGAGCGCGGCGAGTCGATCGCCGCAGAGATGGTCGCCGAGGAGGGCAAGCCGCTCGCCGACGCGAAGAACGAGGCGGGCCGGACGCCGCGCAACCTCGAGCTGTACGCGGGCGAGGCGTACCGGCTAAACGGGGCCACCTTCCCCAGCGACGACACCCCTCTGGTGTACTCGGTGTGCGACCCGATCGGAGTCGTCGGCGTGATTACGCCGTGGAACTTTCCGCTCAACATGGCGAGCCGCAAGATCGGTCCGGCCCTCGCCGCCGGCAACACGGTGGTGTTCAAACCATCGCCGATGACACCGTTGATGGGTGATCGGTTGGCCGCTGCCTTCATCGATGCCGGGTTGCCGCCGGGGGTGCTCAACGTCGTGCACGGCTTCTCTGCGGGAGCCGACCTGGTGACCGACACAAGGGTCGGTGCCATCACGTTCACTGGCTCCAATGCCACCGGTTCGAAGATCCACGCAGCCGTTGGCCTCGGTCGTCGTGTGCAGCTGGAGCTGGGCGGAAAGAACCCTGTGATCGTGCTCGCCGACGCCGACCTGGCAGCCGCGGCCTCCATCGTCGCTCGGTCCAGCTTCAGTCTCAGCGGACAAGCCTGCACCGGCGCCGGCCGAATCCTGGCAGACGCCAGCATCTACGACGAGTTGCTCGAGCGGGTCGTTGCGCTCGCCGAGGCCTACGCGATCGGCCCTGGCGATCAACCGGCCACCACCATGGGACCCTTGGTCGACTCGCACGCTGTGGTCGCCATGGAGGCCGCAGTAGCGCAGGCCGTCGCCGATGGGGCCACCGTCGCGTGCGGTGGCGCTCGACCGGCCGACGAGGATTTGCAACATGGCTGTTACTTCCGACCAACGGTGCTCGCTGATGCTCGGCCTGAGATGGCGCTCAGCTGCAACGAGGTGTTCGGCCCTGTCGTCGGCTTCGAGCGCATCAATGGTCTCGACGAAGCGATCGCGTCGGCCAACGCCGTGCCGTACGGGCTCTCGGCGGCGTTGTGCACGCGCGATCTTCGGTCAGCGCAGCACTTTGCTGCCGAGATCCAGGCTGGCATGGTTCGAATCAACCGGGCGACGGTCGGTGCCGCATTCAACGCGCCATTCGGCGGCATCAAGCAATCCGGCACCGCGACGCACAAGGAACAGCTGGGACCAACAGTGATGGACTTCTACACCGTCATGCGCACGATCTGGATGGGCAACTGATGGATCTCGCACTGCACGGCCGCCGGGCCCTCGTGCTCGGCTCGTCCAGTGGCCTCGGTCGCGCCGTCGCTGCAGGACTGGTCGCGGAGGGGGCACGGGTTGCCGTGGTGAGCCGTTCGCTGGATCGCAGCCAGGAGACGGCAGCGGCACTGGATGCGGAGGTTGCGCTCGTCGCCGACCTCACGATCCCCGGCCAGCCCACGGAGCTCGTCGCGGCCGCGGTCGCTGCGCTGGGCGGACTCGACATTCTGATCGTCAACACGGGCGGAGGTAAGCCCGGCCCGATTCTCGGCACCGACGGCGCCGACGATGCCGCGTACGCGTCCATGCTCCGACCCGTGCTGGAGATCAGCCGCGCCGCGGCCCCTCATCTGATGATGTCCGGTGATGGCCGGCTGATCTACCTCACCGCCAGATCGGTGGTGGAGGCCAGCCCCGACCTTGCCCTCAGCTCGGTGTTCCGCAGCGGTGTTGCCGCGGCCGCACGGTCGTTGGCGATCGAACTCGCGCCAACGGTCACCGTCAACGTCATTGTCACCGGCCAGTTCGAGACACCAGCGCTCGATCGTTTCGAGCAGGCCCTGGCAGCGCACGAGGGTCTGTCGCCCGAAGAGGTACGTCGCCGTCACGTCGCAGCGATCCCCATGGGTCGTATGGGGCGAGCGGAGGAGCTCGCCGACGTAGTGGTCTTTCTGGCGAGCGGGCGGGCGAGCTTCGTCACCGGCACGGTGGTCCGCGTCGACGGCGGCGCGGTGCGGGGCTTCTGAAGCAGTCGGCTGCTCTCAGCCGGCTACAGGCACTCCATCGACGACAGCGAAACGAACGGTGGCGGCATCGCCGCGTACCAGTCGCGCGGCTTGATATTCGGCCGAGTGGTAGTACGCGAGCGCAGCGTCGCGGCTGGGGAACTCGATGATGACCACTCGCGGCGGAATGGGTTCACCCTCGAGGGTTTCGACAACGCCGCCGGCTGCCAGAATTCGTCCACCGTGGCGAATCATGGCGGCCCGTCCGAGGCCGGCGTACTCCGCGTAGCGCACCGGATCGTGTACCACGACCTGATTGACGATGTAGGCGTTTGTCATCGCGTTCGCCTCCTCAGCCACTGGTGAGCTGGTCGCTGACGAACGCCTGGCGGGCGTTCGAGATGTGGGTACACGCCCGCGAGAATGCGAGCACCTCGTCGCGAGCCGCGATGGCGTCGACGATTTGTGAATGCTCGGTCCAGGACATGGCGCCGCGTTGCGTGATACGTCGTGTGTACACCCACTCGATCATCTGCGACATGCGTTCGACCGTCTCGGCGAGCATCGAATTGTGGGCCGCTGCGCCAAGAATGCGATGGAACTCGGTGTTCAGCGCGGGCAGCGTTGCGACATCGCCAGCGGCGGCTGCAGCCGAGCCCTGCTTCACCACGCGCTGGAGTTCGTGGAGCTCTTGCGGGCTGCGTCGCTGTGCGGCCAGGCGGGCCACCATGCCCTCCAACGCCTCGCGCATCTCGAACAACTCGTTGGCCCGTTCGATCGAGATCACCGCCACCCGTGCGCCGCGTCTCGGCTCCAGCTCCACGAATCCCTCGGCCTCCAGCGCTTGCAGCGCTTCGCGCACAGGGTTGCGCGAGACATCGAGCTCGGCCGCGAGCTGATCTTCGTAGATGCGTTCGCCCTGCTGCAACCTGCCGTCGACGATGCGGCGCTGCACTTCCTCGTAGACCGCTCGGCGCAGCGGTTGGTGAGCTCGTCCGATTCGTGCGACAAGGGTGGTTGGTTGGTCGGTACTGGTCATCGCTCGGCTCGGTTCGAGATCTGGTAGTGCGAGGTGGGGACGTGAGAGGTGTGGGCAGCGCTGTGCAGTGATGTTTCGCTGTGTGAAGGTTCGTATGGACATTGACCATCGAGGTGTGTAGATTGTATAAAGTATGCGATGGACGTTGGGTCCACCTTACCAAGGGGGAATGACTTGAAGAAGCGTTATCGACTTCTCGGTGCGCTGGTTTCCATGAGCGTTGTGATTGCCGCCTGCGGCAGCGACGACAAGGAAAGCAGCGACACTACGAGCCAGACCGGCGGCGGCACTGCCGTCGAAGGTGCAGAGATCACGATTGCATTGGGCTCCGAGCCCACCAGCCTCGACCCCTACATCGTCGACGATGGTGCAGAGCGGGCCATCAACGACAACATTTACGAGACGCTGCTCAGCCGTGATGCGACTGGTGTGTTGCAGCCCGGCCTCGCCACCGAGCTGCCGACGCAGGTCGACGACACCACCTGGCAATTCAAGCTTCGCGACGGTGTGAAGTTCCACGACGGCTCGGCGTTCAACGCCGATTCGGTGGTGGCCAGCGTCAATCGCATCGTGAAGCTGGTGGCCGACGGGCTGACAGACAACGACGGCTTCTACAAGACCATCACCGGCGCCACGAAAGTCGACGACACCACCGTCAACATCACAACTGATGGCCCCGATGGTGTGCTTCCGGCACGCATGTATTGGTTGAAGATGATCCCGACATCGGCTGAGACCACCGAGGACCTCTCCGAGTCTCTGGTCGGCACTGGCCCCTACAAGTTCGTCAGCCGCACCGTCGGCTCCGAGATCAAGATCGAGGTCAACGCGGACTATTGGGGTGACGCACCTTCGATCACCAAGGTCAACTTCGAGTTCGTGGCCGAAGGTGGCACTCGTCTCGCCGGCTTGAAGTCCGGCCAGTACGACCTCATCACCAACCTGCCACCCCAGGACGTGGATCAGGCGCCGCAGTCGGCAAATGTGCAGGGGCAGGAGCACCCGATGCTCATCCTCGACACGGATGAGGGCATCACCGCCGACCCGAACGTCCGGCTGGCGCTCAACCTCGCCGTCGACAAGCAAGCCATCATCGATCAGGTCTACGGCGGCTTCGCCGTTGCCGACGCCGCGCAGATCCTCAGCCCGTCGGTGCTGGGCTTCAACTCGGACCTGTCGGCAGTGGAATACGACGCCGAGAAGGCAAAGCAGCTCATTGCGGATGCCGGGCTCGACGGCACGACCATCCAGCTCGTCGGCGAGGCCGGACGCTGGCTGAATGACCGTGAACTTCTGGAAGCCATCGCTGGGTACTGGAAGGCGGCAGGTCTCGACGTGCAGCTCGACATTCTTGAGTTCGGGGCCTACCTCGACGTCCTGTTCGACCGCACCAACCGGGCCGACGCAATCTTCGTGTCGAGTTCCAACGACATCCTCGACCCTGATCGTCAGCTCTCCACCTACTACCAGGCGGGTGGCATCGGTTCCTCCAACACCAACGAGGAGCTGTCGGCACTCATCGACCAGGGTCGTCAGCAGCTCGATCCGGCTGACCGTCAGGCCACCTACGAGGAGGCTGTCAAGATCGCTGCTGACGGGTCCTACTTCGTGTGGCTCGCCAGCAACTCTGACCTCTACGGTCTGTCGGACCGCATGAGCTGGACTCCTCGGGTCGATTCGAAGCTCCTGGTCAAAGAGATGTCTGTTACCAGCTGAGCTGGTGACAAGGAGCTGGGAGCGGCAGCAACGCATGGGACGCTATATCGCACGTCGACTGGGCCAGGGCCTTGTGGTCATCTTCGGAGTGACCATCTTCGTGTTCGTCATCACTCGCATGATTGGCGATCCCGTGAAGTTCATGCTGCCGCTCTCGGCAACTCCCGAGCAACGCGAAGCGCGTCGCGCTGCAATGGGGCTGGATCAGAGCTTGCTGAAGCAGTTCGGCGACTTCTTGGGCGACCTACTGCGCCTCGACCTCGGTGAGAGCACGTACGTCCGAGGACAATCTGCGTTGTCAGTGGTTTTCGATTACTTACCGCGCACCCTCCAGCTGGTCAGCCTTGGAATGCTGATAGCGATCGTCTTCAGCATCCCGTTGGGGGTGCTGGCCAGTCGTAAACCCGGCGGCGTGACGGACCGGGTGCTCACCACCCTCAGTCTTGTCGGGCTGTCCATGCCGCAGTTCTTTCTCGGCTTCATGCTGATGATCGCGTTCACCGTGAAGTTGCAATGGTTCGAGACGGGGCCGGGGCCGTGGAAGACCAATCTTGTCCTTCCGGCGCTGTGCCTTGCATTGCCGGCCATCGGCCGCCTCTCCATTGTCGTGCGTTCATCGATGATCGACGAGCTGAACACGCAATACGTCAAGGTGGCGAAAGCGAAGGGCATGACTCAGCGCCGCATTTTGGGTGTGCATGCGCTACGCAATGCAGGCATCCCCTACGTCACGCTGCTCGGATGGGAGATCATCCGCGCGATCGCCGGCTACACCGTGGTCGTCGAGTCTGTCTTCAACTGGCCAGGCCTCGGCTTCATGGCCGCCACCGCCATCAAGAACCAGGACTTCTACCTGATCCAGGCAATCGTGTTGGTCATCGCGGTCATCGTCGTTCTGCTCAACATCCTGATCGACATCGCCTACAAACTGCTCGACCCGAGGGTGGATCTTCAGTGACCGTGCCCGACGAGTACACCAGCGAACATCACGATGTCGACGAGGCTGGGCACGCCGAGGAGGCGCTGCACGGACGTCCGTTCGAGCTTGCCGCGGTGCGCAGCCGGGGCGGTCTGCTGCCCGACCTCGTCCGCGACAAGCTGGGCTTCGCCTCGCTCATTTTCCTCGTCTTCCTGGTCTCGGCAGCCATCTTCGGTCCGATGCTGTTGGGCATCGACCCCAACGAGGGCAACCTGTCCAACGCGATGGCGTCGCCGGTGTGGCACGGCGGCAGCTGGGACCACATCATGGGCACCGACTGGCAGGGCTATGACATCCTGGCCAGGCTGCTCGCTGGTGCTCGTACGTCGCTCATCATCGGTGTGTTCGTGGTGGTGCTTGCAGGAGTGTTCGGTGTGCTGGTCGGTCTGTGGGCCGGGTACAAAGGTGGGCGAACGGACCGGTGGCTGATGGGCTGGGTGGATGTCCAGGTGTCGTTCCCCGGACTTCTGCTGGCCATGCTGCTCATCGCGCTGGTGGGCGGCAGCATTCTGACCATCACCCTGATCCTGGCCGTCAATGGCTGGATGGTGTACGGCCGCATGACCCGTGGTGTCGTGCTCTCGGTGAAGGAACGACCGTTCGTGGAGGCGGCTGAGATCATCGGCTGCAAGCCCAAGCGCGTCGTGTTCACGCACATCCTCCCGAATCTGGTCACGCCTCTGGCGACGCTCGCCGTGCTCGAATTCGCCCGCATCATCCTCGCCGAGGCGGCACTCAGCTTCCTGGGTCTGGGCATCCAGTACCCCGGTGTGTCGTGGGGCCTCGACATCGCCCGTGCGGGCGATCATGAGCTGTTCGGCAATCAGTGGCTCATCATCTACCCGGGCGTGCTGCTCAGCCTCACCGTGTTGGCGGTCAACCTGCTCAGCAGTTGGCTACGGGTGGCACTCGATCCGCAGGAGCGCGAGAAGAAGTTCGCTGCGACGGCCATCGGTTCCGGCAAGGGTGCAGCATGAGCGGGCAGCGCGTCGGCGCAGTCGCTGCGGCTGAGCACGCAATCGGTGACACCATCCTCGAAGTCGATCACCTCACCGTGAAGTTCTTCACCCGTCGCGGCGTGGTGCATGCGGTGCGCGACGTCAGTTTCACCGTCGCCAAGGGGGAGACGCTCGGCCTCGTCGGGGAGAGTGGTTCGGGCAAGAGCGTCACCGCCCAGGCGCTGCTCGGGCTCACAGAACTTCCCGGCAAGATCACGAGCGGCGATGTGCGCTGGAAGGGCGAGTCGCTCGTCACCGACGCCGAGGCCACCCTGGCCCGAGTTCGCGGCAACGAGATCGCGATGGTCTTCCAGGACCCGATGACGTCCCTGAACCCGGTGTTCAGCATCGGCATGCAGATTGGCGAGGTACTCCGACGGCACATGGGCATGAACCGCAAGCAGGCGCGTGAACGCTCGGTCGAGTTGCTCGACCTGGTCGGCATCGCCAACCCCGCCGAGCGTGTCAAGCAGTACGCCCATGAGATGTCGGGTGGAATGCGCCAGCGTGTGCTCATCGCGATGGCCCTCGCCTGCGAGCCGCAGCTACTCATCGCCGACGAGCCCACCACTGCCCTCGATGTCACCATCCAGGCCCAGATCCTCGACCTCATCGCCGACCTCCAGCAACGACTGGGGCTCTCAGTTCTCCTCATTACCCACGACCTCGGCGTGGTAGCGGGGCTGTGCGATCGGGTTGCGGTGATGTACTCGGGCAAGGTGGTTGAGCTGTCCACCGCTGAGGAGCTCTACGCTGCCCCCGGTCATCCCTACGCGGCAGGCCTGCTGCGCAGCACCCCGCGTCTCGACGTGGTGATGCCCCGGTTGGTCAGCATCGAAGGCTCGCCACCCGACTTGGTGCTCCCGCAGGCCGGCTGTTCGTTCGCCCCCCGCTGCCCGTTGGCGGTCAGCCAGTGCCTGGAGGAGACACCCGGGCTGAAGACCCACCCCAACGGCCGCAAGGTGGCGTGCTGGAGAGCCTTCGAGGACGCCGATGTCTGAGCCCGTTGTGACCACCGCTCCGCT
>JANOYI010000540.1:0-20697 GCA_031428795.1 Ilumatobacteraceae bacterium
GGGCAGCACGCCGGCCAGCCCAAAAAAACACGCCTGCATGACGGTGTTGATTCGTCCGCCGAGGCCGGCGTCGCGTGCGACCGCTGCAGCGTTGACTGCGAAAAGCTGCAGCTCACGATCCAGCACTGCTTGTTGCACCTCGATCGGAAGGCGGTCCCACACCTGATCCGCCGGGTAGGGCGAGTTGAGGAGCACCGTCGCGCCCTGCGCGGCCTGCTGCAACACCTCCAGCCGTTCGAGGAAGTTCCATTGGTGAATGCCGACGAAGGTCGCCTGGTCGATGAGGTAGGTGCTGTTGATCGGATGGTCGTCGACACGGACGTGGCTGATCGTGGTGCTGCCGGACTTCTTCGAGTCGTACACGAAGTAGGCCTGCACGTGCAGATCGGTGTTCGCTCCGATGATCTTCGCGGTGTTCTTGTTGGCGCCGACTGTGCCGTCGGCACCCAGGCCGTAGAAGATCGCACGCACCTTGGCAGTGTCGGTCCGCCACGCGGGGTCCCACGACAGGCTGGTGTGGCTGACGTCGTCATGGATGCCCACCGTGAACGGGTTGCGCGGCAGCGGCGATGCGGCCTCGTCGAAGACCGCCTTCACCATCGCCGGGGTGAACTCCTTACTGCTCAACCCGTACCGTCCACCGATGATCCGCGGCTTGGCGCCCGTGGCCCAGTACGCGTCGTCGCTGTGCCACAACGCGGCGAGCACATCGAGGTGCAACGGCTCGAACGGTGCACCCGGCTCTTTCGTTCGGTCGAGCACGACCACTGTGCGGGTGGAGGGCGGGAGCGCTGCGAGCAGTTGCTGCGTCGGGAAGGGGCGGTAGAGCCGAAGCGCCACCACCCCGACCCGATCCCCCCCGTTGTTGAGCGCGTCCACTGCTTCGCGAACGGCACCCACACCAGAGCCCATCACCACGATCACACGATCCGCGTCTGGTGCACCGTAGTACTCGACCAGCGAGTACTGGCGCCCGGTGATGGCCGCGAAACGATCCATCTCCGCCTGCACCGCGTCGGGCACGGCCGCGTGGAACGGTGAGCACGCTTCGCGAGCCTGGAAGAACACGTCCGGGTTCTGCGCGCTCCCGCGCAGCATCGGCCTGTCCGGGTCCAGGCCACGTGAGCGATGGGCGTGCACAAGATCGTCATCGATCATCGCCCTGATCTCATCCACCGTCGGCAGCTGCACGGTGTTCAGTTCGTGACTCGTTCGGAACCCATCGAAGAAATGCAGGAATGGCACGCGAGTGCGCAGGGTGGCCGCATGTGCAATGACCGCCATGTCAGCGGCCTCGTGCACACTCGGCGAGCTGAGCATCGCGAAGCCGGTGGTCCGCGCTGCCATCACGTCGCTGTGATCACCGAAGATGCTGAGCGCGTGGGTTGCCACCGAGCGAGCCGCGACATGGATGACCGTTGGAGTCAGCTCACCGGCGACCTTGAACATCTCCGGCAACATCAGCAGAAGACCCTGGCTGGCCGTGAACGTGGTGGCCAACGCGCCGCGCAGCACGGCACCGTGCAACGTGGCCGCCGCCCCAGCTTCGCTCTGCATCTCCATCACCTCGGGCACGACACCCCAGAGGTTGGTACGGCCCTTCGCACTCCACTCGTCGGCGTATTCGCCCATGGCGGATGCCGGAGTGATGGGGTAAATGGCAATGACTTCCGAGAGCAGGTGAGCCACTCGGGCTACGGCTTCGTTGGCGTCGACCACCTCCCGGCGCGACAACGCGGTAGTTGGAAGGGTGGGCACGACTTCAACCTACGGATGGCCCCTTGAGGGCACCAGGGTCTTTCGACCCAGGTCAGCGAGCGGACGAAAGGTTCTCCAGCCATGGCACGAACCCAACACTCAAATCGTTGGCCGCCGCCTTGTAGCCGTCCATCGAAGTGTCGAATGACCGGTACATCGCCGCCAACTGCGCAGCGATGTCTGGGCGTTCCAGCAACACCGCCGCGGGCGCAATCTGCACTTTGATCGTGAAGAGAATGGCACCGGTACCTGGCAGCCGACGAAGGGTCTGACGCTCGGTGCGCAGCCAGAACGGTGCCCCGGTTGCGTCGGGTATCAACGGCCCAAGTGGTTGGTCCGGCTTGGTCGTCGGGACGTGCAGCAACGGCCACGGTTTCACCGACAGGTTCCGGCGACGGACGATGCGATCCACGGGCATGCCCGTGAAGTAACGGTCCACCTTCTCCGCCAAGACGTCGCGGTAGTGGGCAACAGTGCTGTGCACATCGGTGGTTGCCCGGCCGAACTTGTCGGAGAGACGCCAGATCGACGGGAAGCACAGACTGGCTCCTTCGAACCACCAATCGCCGTCGCGTGGGATCATCAGGCACAGATCGTCAGGGACCAAGGTTCCGGCGACAGCAAGCGGATGGTCGTCGAGATCCGGCACGGGAAGATCGCGTTCGCGAAGCCATGCCGAGACAAGTTCCAGCACTTCCTGCGCAGCGGCGTCGGCACTTGGCGCGCAATCGAACACGACGTCACGCTGCTCCGCGAGTAATCGGCGGCGCAGAGCAATTTCTGCGTCGAATGCGTCGTCGATGACGAACCACTCGTCGAGCGATGTGGTGCGTGTGCCCATCTTGACGAACGGCTCCCCCACGTGGAGGTCGAGTTCGTCCAGCCAGTCAGGCGCCGGGCGCGCAAGGTACACGCCGACGTCGGGTGCGTACCGCCACAGTTCTTCACTGGTGAGCGACGACGGGAGGGCCATTTGCGAGTGAGATCAGACTGGCGACGAGCGAACGGTCAGTCGGCTCCACGCGCCCACATACACACGGTCGCCGTCACGAAGTTCCGTCGGCACCCCGGGGACCAACGCCACTGTTGCGTCATCAGGCTCGGTGTCGGCAGTGACCACGTAAGTGCCATTGGTGGAGGACAGGTCGACGACGGTCAAGCTGTCGCCGTCTCGAACGAACTGTGCATGGCGCCGCGACACACCCGTGTCGGCGTCGAGAGCGACCTCTGGCCGCAGGCCACGCGAGGCCGAAGAACGCCCGATCAGAGCAGTGTGATTCGACAACGGAACCGTCGATGAAGAGACTTGCGGACACGGCTGGTCGGCCAGCGTGCCCTTGAGGGCGTACCACTGCGGATCGACTTCCACGACTGCGATCCAGCCAACGGCCGATTCGACCGGCGGGGCCGCTACCTGGGGTGCTGCGGCCGGTGCCACCGGTGCCTGCCCTGTGGTGAAGTCGTACCCACACACCTCGCAGAACAGCGCGTCGGCTGGATTCAGCTCATCGCAGTGCGGGCAGGTGACCGGCGGCGCCATGGGCGCGGCGCGCATCGAGGGAGCAGCCTCGGTCGGCGCGGCCCCTGGCGACGAAACAGCGGCCGGCGTACCGCCAATCTTGGCGCCGCACGTGTCGCACCAATCCGGGTCGGCACTGTCGTGACCGTTGGGGCAAGCAACCGTGGTCATGGTTCGCGCCGGATTCGCGTCGTTTTCGTACTTCGAGTATCAAGCGCCATTTCGTCGGTCTTGTGCACCTCGCGCTTGAGGCGAACCGTTCCCGCCTCGATGTCAACAACGTCGACCACCTTCTCCAGCAAACGAGTAGTGCTCTCGTTGCCCGAATCGTGTGCCAGCTTGGCTGCCTCGCCGAGCAGCACGGTTGCGGTGCGGTCATCGCCGGCGGCCTTCGCAGCCAGACCCTTTTGGATGGTGTCGGCAAGTTTCACCTGCCCGGTGTAGTGCGCTACCGCTGGGTCGATGCGCGTGGTCAAGTCGGTATCGGTGGTCCATACGGCCTTCACCAACGACTTCGCCTGCACCTCGTCGTTCACCACCAGCTCCACCCGGGCAGCCAGTCGCTCATTGCCGATGCCGGCGACCGGCACTCGCACCGCCACGTGATAATCACGACTTTCGTCGCTCCAGGCTCCGGTGGGAAACTCGCGGACGAGGGGTGCGGTCTGCACGCCCGTGCTGGTCAAGTCCTCCACCGTCGGGGCGACCTGCCGTACGAACAGCACCTCGCTGCCCTGGGGCGTCCAAATGCGAAGCCGTGCATCAGCGACGCCCCTGCTCATCGCGGCTTGCATCATTGCTTCGAAGTCGGCTTCCAGATCCTCTGGCTTGGCGACGATGTCGACAGTGCCCATCAGCGCGGTCGAGATCTCGCGGAGTTCGTCGACCACCCAGTCCTCGCCGATGCCTCGACAGTCGCACTGGAACTTGCCGCGAGCGGCAACAAGCGCCTGCTTGAGCGCCCCCGGCGGCTCGCCTTCGATTTTCCCGTCGGTGAGCAGAATCGCGTGCCGCTGCGCTGCGGTGACTTGACTGAACAGCTCTGTCGCAGCCTGTATCCACGACCCGATGGCCGTGGCGCCACCACTGCGCACTCGCTCGACCGCGGTGAGCGCTTCACTGCGTGTCACGTCGGTCATCTTCGCCATTCCTGCGTGCGGCGGATACACCATCTGAGCAACACTGTGCCCGCTGACGATCGCGAACCAGGTGCCGTCGACGATCTCGCCGACCGCCACTCGGGCGGCGCGCCGAGCGGCCGCGATCTTGGTGGGCGGCATGTCCATCGAGCCCGACGTGTCAATGATGATGATCTCCGCAGCCTCACCAGTTGCGCCGGCCTTGCCCGCCCCGGAGCAACTGACCGACACCACGGCGTGAGCGTCGGTGGCGCCGTCTGCCAGGTACTCGTTTTGAAAGACCTCCGCCGTGAATTCGGCCACTTCGTAACCTCCGTGTCGTCGAGTATCCGGGTGCGTGCCGTCAGCGTAGTGAGGGCTCGTAGCGGGCCAGTGCCGCCGTGATGTTGTCGTGTCCGCCCCGGCCGTTTGCAAAGCGCACCAGTGCATCCGAAATCGGTACCGGGGTTGTGTTGCCCAGAGCCACCTGCTCGTCCAACAAGACCTTCAGTGCCGCAGCGGGCGACGCGTAGTTCCACAGGCCATCGCTACAGACCAGCAGCCAGCCCGCCGCTTCCAGCTGAATGCTGGCAATGTCTGGCGTCGAGTCGACGGAGTCGGCGCCCAACCAGCGCGTGATGGTGTGGAACGTCGAGTCAGCTTCCGCCTCAGCCTGTGTCATTCCGCCTTGGATCATTTCCGTGCCGAGCGAGTGATCCAGCATCAGCTGCACAGGCTCACCCACGTCGGGCAACCAGTAAGCCCGCGAGTCGCCACACCATCCGAGTGTCACTATGTCGCCATGAAGCACCGCTGCGATGAAGGTGCACGAGGGCGGCTCGCTGGGGTTTCCGAGCGACCGCGCAACGCCGACGGCTGCAGCATTCGCCTCGAGACAGGACCGAGTGATCGCCGCACTCCAGTGCGAGACAGTGGCTGCAACGCCAGCATTGGTCGGCAACGGGGTGGCAGTCAGCGTCGAACACGCGATACGCGCCGCAGCCAGCGCAGCGCGGTCGCTGTCAGGAGCCGACGTGACGCCGTCGCACACCACCAGCACTGCCAGCGTGCGGTCGGCAGAGGCCGCCAACGCCATTGCGTCCTCGTTGCGAGCATGCACGATTCCCTTATCGCACACACCGCCTACCCAGTCAGCCGGGGCCTCCTGCCAGTGGTCGCGAGCGGACGGCGCCCGCTTGCCGCACACCGAACAAAACCCGTCATCGGCCACGACTCCACCGCAGTCGCGGCATGGGGCGGTGCTGGCTGCAGCCGTTGGCTCGACAGAGGGCTCGGTTGGCGCGGCGACTGCGTTCTCTATCAACTGCGCGCCACAGTTCTCACAAAATGCATCCTCGACAGCGACCGGTTGCGCGCACTGGGGACATGCGGTGCCGACGTCAGTCATACGAACGATCGCGGTCGGACAGCGTTGGCCTTGTCAACGAGCCGAACGCGAGCATCGGAGTCGTCTGTCAGCCGCGCGGCGTCGCGATACGCGGCTTCCAGTGCTCGACGTAGTGGCAGCTCGACCGCAGGCACGTTGCCAATCTGCACATCGGTTTGCGGCCCGTGCGTTCCGACGTGCTGCAACGAGCTCTCCAGCAGTCGGATACGCAGGTCGGCGTGCTCCACAGGCTGCAGCGACGCTTGGTCCATCTCGAGTGCGGCTCGTCCCAAGTCGTCGAGCGCATGCGCCGGGTCGAGCGCCGAAGCAAAGATGAGCGCTCTTGCGCGGCGCGCCTCGGCGTACGCGCGGCTGGTTGCGGGAATGCGGTCGAGCGCCTGCAATGCGACGTCGCGCTGGCCGGCCTGCGACGCGATACGGGCCAAACCGAACTGACCCGATGCGACATACCCAACGTCGGTACGAGCACACGTTGCATACATCCGCTCAGCCACCTCTGGTTCGCCGACGGCCTCGCACGCTGCGGCCAGCGCCAGTTTCGGCGCCAGCTCACCGGGCAACTGGCCGTACACCGCATTGAACGCAGCGACCGCCGCCTTTGCGTCGCCTCGGCTGAGGGCGGCCAAACCCTGCAGCCACACACCGCGCCATTCCCACGGGTCGGCATCAAGAACCATTTGGGCCAGCTGCTCGGCAAGTGCGGCGTTGTCGGTGCGCAGCGCCGCGTCGGCCGTTTCGATCAGTACCGCGGCCGTCGTATCGGGTGCGCTGTTGAGAGCGACCAGGCGAGCCGCCGGATCGTCGGCGGTGACCGCCGCCAACCAGGCGGCCATTGGGTCGGTGGGGTCAACCGTCAGTCGCGGGAGATCCCTCCAGGTCAGCAGGTTGGCCACCGCCGCCGGTTGGCCGAACATCTGGGAGGGCGTACTGCGTGTGACCGACCCAGTTCCGACCGCTGCGGTGACCTCCCGCAGCACACCGAAAAGCTGTTCGCGCATTTCGTCGGCGGTTTGGAAGCGGTCTTCAGGGCGTTGTGCTGTGCCTTTCTGCAACCAGCGGTACAGCGAGTCGAACTGTCCAAACAGTGTCACGTCGTCGGCTGATGGCAGCGAAGTCTCGAACTGTGCCTGGTAGCCCTTGAACTCGAACACCAGGGTGGCCAGCGTGCGCGCCACGGTGTAGAGATCGCTGGAGACGGTGGTGCCATCGCGTGCCACTTCCGGTGCCTGAAAGCCAACGGTGCCGTAGATCGGCGACTGGTCGTCGTCCACTCGGCGCACTCCACCAAGGTCGATCAGCTTCATGCTGTCGCCCACCTGAATCAGGTTGGCGGGCTTGAAGTCGCAGTACAGCAAACCGAGTGCGTGAAGATACCCGAACGCAGGCAGGATCTCGACGACGTAAGCAATTGCCTGGTCGACCGGGATCGGTGAGAACACACCGTTGTTGGTCTTCATCCGATCCTTGAGCAGGTTGTTCAAGGACCGACCGCCCACGTACTCCATCACGATGTACGAGTTGCCGTCGGCGGAGGTGACGAAGTTGTAGATCTCCACGATCAGCGGATGCTCGACCTCGGCGAGGTACTGCTTCTCGGCCACGGCCGCCCGCGACGCGTCGGGGTCGCCTGAGTTGAGAAGCCCCTTGAGCACCACCCACCGGTCGTTCACGTTGCGGTCGCGTGCCAGGTAGATCCAGCCCATGCCGCCGTGCGCCAGGCACCCCATCACCTCGTACTGGCCGCCCAGCAGGTTGCCTGCCGCCAGCGTGGGCTCGAAGTCGAACGGCGTGCGGCACTTCGGGCAGAAGCCCTTCGTCCGCCCGGCCGAACCCTCGCGCGAGCGGCCGACCGCCGACTGGCAGACACTGCAGTAGCGCTTCTGCTCGCTCACCACGGGCGGATTCATCAAGCTTTGGCGCGGGTCAACCTCGGCGATCGGTGGCACATGTGTCAGGCCGGCGCCCAGGCGCGACTGGTTGCTGCGGCCACCCAGCCGGCGGGTCGGCCGCGAGCCCGTCGTGCCCCCGGTGCTGCGGGAGGAGCCCAGCGCCACGGTGCCCAGTCGGCTCGTGGCCGACCGTGTGCTGGGGCCCCCAGCAACCGGCGTGGCCGTCGAGCCCGCTGAGCCGCCCGTTGCGGCCGCCGCGGCGCCAGCCGCCAAGCCGCACACGTCGCAGTAACCGTCGGCGATCGAGCCGGCACATCCGGGTTGCGCACACTTCATCGCGCTACCTCCTTGACCTTGGTGTTGACGAGCGCGACGTACTGGACGACTATCGCGGCGCCACGGTCGAGGTCGCATGGTGCCGCCCAGAGCACCGACTTGGCCTCCTGATAGAGCGTGTCCAGCTCGGGTAGCTCCATGACTCCACCAGCCGATGCCTTGTCAGCAAACGCCTGCACCAAACCACGCAGCTCATCGCGCCGATCGAGAGTTGCCTGAAAGCGGCGCTCTGCCTCGCCGAGCGCCGCCGCAACGCGATCGACCTGGGTGAGGACAGGCAGGATGCGCCCCCGCATCGCAATCCACGTCAGACCCGAGATGTCCGGGAGGTTGCTGCCAACGGTCGCAACCGATGGCACGGCGAGCGGCGGAGCCTGCAGCACTTTTTCGCGGCATCGCGCTGCGAGTTCGCGCACGTGTGCCTCGGTTGCCGTCAACGATTCGAGCCGAGCGGCGACACCACCCCATAGCTGCACGAGACGATCGCGTTCGTTGGAAGCGGCTTCCAGGCTGGCGCGCACAGTCGCTGCCTCGCGGGCAACTTCCAACAGACCCACACGCTGACTGAGGGCTTCGCGAAGGTAGCTGACCTGATTCACCTGCATACCCAGTTCGTCGGCCAGTCGCTCGGCGACGACGAGGTCGGCATCGGCCGTCGCGGCCGTGGTCGCAGTGCGCACCTGCTCCTGCTCGCGCCCGCCCACCGACGTCTCCACACGCTGGAGCACCGCGTCGAGCAGCGTGGCGGCATCCACCAGCGTGTTGCCGACCAGCTCGTTAAGGTCGTCGCGCAGCGGCCGAGTGCTGAGGTCGGTCGCCGCGCCACGGTCGCGCTTCGCCAGCTCGGCTATTTTCTGCAGCCGATCGGTGATGGCCTTGCGACAGACGAACGCGGCGGCCACGTCGGCCTGGTCATCGGGTGTTCCTGCCGAGCGAACTCGTTCCTCCAGGGAGAGCAACAAGTCCGTGCGGGCAGACACCCATTCGTTCCAATCGGCCAACAGACGCGTGAGCTCGGTGGCCGTGGGGATGCGGACGCTGTTCCCCATCACGGCTCCGTTCGCCCGTACCGGGCGTCGGGGGGCGTCTGTGGGCCGAGGGTGCCAAGTAGCCAGCGGTCGTAGATCGACTGCCAACGGCCGTCGACGCGCATCTCGTCGAGTAACGCGTTCACGAACTTGACCAGGTCGACATTGTCGGCCGGCATTCCCAGCCCGTACGGCTCGGCGGTGAAACTGTCGCCGACCACGGCCGTGGCCGGGTCCTGTGCGCCAAGGCCGGCAAGCACGGTGTCGTCACCGGTGATTGCTTGCACTTCGCCGGCCTGCAGCGCGACCAAACAGTCGCTGATGTCGGGCACTGCAACAGCGACAATGGCCGGGTAGTCGACCAGCTTTTCCTGGTTCGTGCTGCCATCCGGCACGCACACCGTCGCGGCAGCAGCGTTGAGTTCGTCGATGCTCGTGTACGGAGAGGTGACCTCCACCAGCACCCGCTGGCCCGACGTGTAGTACTCCGAACTGAACGCGATCTGCTGCCAGCGCACGCAGTTGATGGTCATCGTGTGCGCCACGATGTCGACCTCGCCGCTGCGCAGTTTCGGGAGGCGCTGGTTGTACGGGATGACCACGAAGTCGAGGAGGTCGTACACGGTTTCGTCGCTTGCACCGAAGATGGCCTTCGCGACTTCCTTCAGCATGTCGATGTCGAAGCCCTCGATCTCTCCCGACAGTGGGTTGCGAGCACCGAACAGCAACGTGTCAGCCGAGACCCCGATGCGCAGCGATCCCCGATCACGGATCTCCGCCATCGTCGAGCCGTCGGGTAACTCGCCCGGTGTCGGGAGCGGGCCATCGGACTCGTACGACTTCGGGGTCTGACCGTCGGCCTCCACCTCGTCCGTGGGGCATGTAAAGGTCTGCGCCGCAGGTGCGCTGGTCGTCGAAGGCGCGGAACCCTGGACTGCCGACGGCAGGCGGTCGCCGCTGGCACAGCCCGCGATGAGCACAACCGGCAAGGCTGCAGCCAGCACCCCCTTGAGACGCGATTGAGCGGTCATCGATACTCCCTCAGGCGCTGGCTATAGCCCACGATGACGAGTGCGGCGATCGCCAGACCGGCAAGGAAGGCCAGCACACGAAGCGCTGCCAGACCGTCTGCCGCCGACGACATCGCCGTCGCAGCGTCGTCCCCCAGCGTTGCCGCCGTGGAGGTGATTTGATTGTCGAAGGCTGCGAATGACGTGGCCGCGTCGCCGCTGAGGCTTGTCTCGCGTGCGGCGTCCCAATCGCCGGCGTTGTCGCTCTCGCGTACCGCTGCGTGAGCGCCGACGTACAGCGCTAGATCGCTTTGGATGTCGCAATAATTCCGGATCGCGCAGACGCGATCAAGTGCCACCTTCGCTGTTGCAATCGAGGTTTGCCATGCGCTGTCGTCAGCGCCGCTGCCACGGGCAATCAATGTGCTGAACTCTTGCGCCTGCGCGGCGAAAGCTGCCGACCGAGCTTGGGCTGCGAGATCGGCCGCTTGCAGCGGGACGGCCGTTGCCGACTCTGCATCAGACATCGCGGACGCCTGGATCGTGCCACCGGCCACCAACATCAGCAGCGTGATGACGCCGGCAAGCGCTACCGGGGCATTGACCACTCGCCGAAAGCGAGCAGCCATCCACGCGCCGCCGGCGGCGATCAGGACCAACAGCGGCCAGCCGGTGAGGTGCAGCCAGATACCCGCCTTGTCGGCCCGATCGAGGTTGTCGTTGACCTGCTGGCGCAGCGATGCCTGCACCGACTGCAGGTCTGTCACCATCTCGGCAGACAGGGCGTTCGCCGTGCGCAGGTAGGCAGCGCCGACGGGAAAGCCCTGCCGGTTGTTCGCGCGCGCCTGCTCGACCAAACCGGAGTAGCGGGTGAGTTGTGCGGAGACACCAGCCAGTGTGGATGCCTCATTGGGCAGCACACGGTTGCCGACCGACACCAATCCATCGCTGACCGCGGCCAACTCCGACGCGTACGTGGCTCGCTTCTCGCCGTCCTCGATGCCACCGCGCAGGTAGTTCTCACGAGCAATTGCATCGGCGCGCACCAGTCGCACCTGTACGTCCTGGACTGCGATCAGCTGCTGGGAGGCTTCGTCGACAGCGCGCAGCGACGACGCTCGCCGGTCGACGCCTGTTGCACTGAGCACGCCAAAGAGAACCGCAACGATGGTCGTGGCGACCATCCAGGCTCGCAGACGCGCTGGCGTGCTGCCGCCCTTGGCAGCGCCGCGAGCAATCGAGCCGACTCCGCTCCAGGCGCGACCTACGCCGCGGCCGAGCGAACCCATTGCGGACCACACACCGCTGCTTTGCGCTCCTGCCACCACGCCTCCTCGATTCGGGCATCCTATGCGGCACGTTGGCCTTCGTGGTCGGCGCGGCATTCGTTCGTGTTCAGTGGATGTCGTTCGTCCGGTCGGCAGTTCGCTGAGTACGGTTCGAGCATGCCCAAGGCGTTTCTGCACCCATTTGCCAAGCCCACTCGCGAAGAGTTCATCCGCATCGTTCGCGGTGATGGCGCACTGCTCTATACCGCCGACGGCAAGGAGCTGGTCGACGGCATGGCCAGCCTCTGGTATTGCGCCATCGGGCACGGCCGTCAGGAGATGGCCGACGCGATCTCGCAACAGATCTCCACCCTGGAGGCGTACTCTTGCTTCGATCCGTTCACGACCGATCCCGCCGAGCAACTGGCCGAGAAACTGCGCGAGATCGGCCCCATCCCAGGTGCGCGCGTGTTCTTCACCGGCTCGGGTAGCGAGTCGATTGACACCGTGATGAAGCTTGCCCGCATTGCCCACGTGCAAGCCGGCGAGGGGCAGCGCAAGCTCATCATCTCCCGCGTTCGCGGCTACCACGGCACCGCGTACGGCGGCACCAGCGCACAGGGCATCGCACCCAATCGCGAGAACTTCGGGCCGTACGTCGACGAGGTTGTGCAGGTGCCTGCCGACGACATCGAAGCACTCGCCACGCTGATGACTCAGCGCGGCAACGATGTCGCCGCCATCATCGCCGAGCCGGTGCAGGGCGCGGGCGGCATCTTCCCGGCCGAGGATGGTTACCTCGAAGGCCTTCGCAAGCTGTGCGACCAACACGGTGCGTACCTGGTGTTCGACGAGGTGATCACCGGTTTCGGTCGTCTCGGCACATGGTTCGGCGCACATCACTATGGCGTCACGCCCGACTTCGCCACGTTCGCAAAGGGCGTCACTTCCGGCTACCAGCCACTTGGTGGTGTGTTCGTCGGGCCGCGGCCGACAGCTGCCCTTGAGTCCAGCCCCGACTTCTTCCTCCGCCACGGCTTCACCTATTCGGGCCACACCACGGCGTGCGCCGCAGCGTTGAAGAACCTGGAGATCATCGAGCGCGAAGGCCTACTGGCCCGAGCGTTGGTGATGGGTGATCGCCTGGCGGCCGGGCTGCGCGCGCTGGCCGACGACGGCAGCATCGACCACGTTCGCGGCCTAGGGGGAATGTGGGCCGCAGGCCTGCGCCCGGATCAGAACGCCATGGCCATGCGCGACGTGATGTTCGACGAAGGCGTCGTATGCCGCGCCCTCAACGCCGACTCTCTCCTCTTCTGCCCGCCGCTGGTCACCACCGACGCCCAAGTCGACAAAATCGTCGACGCCGTGGCCACCGCCGCTCGCTAACTCGCTCCGTTCTCATTCCGGTCCTACCAAATCCACACTGGCTGTAGATGTGAACCGACCAGAATCACCGGAAGCCGCCCCACTCGGTGAGAATATTCTCATCAACGTCTCATCGAGAGCCGGAATTGAGCGAAGATGATGTCGTGGTGACGGGTCTTCTTACTCCATTCGTGCGCAACACTGCGTTGTTCGCCGCAAGTGCCTCTCTTGGACTTGGGGCGGTCTATGCGGCCAACGCGACGACGGTCAGCGACCCACCACACGTCGAGTCGGTGATCATCGGCACCACCACCAACCCGGCCGAAGATGGATCGACGACCACCACCGAGACGGACACATCAACGACGAGCACCGACCCGACAACCTCGCCGCCGAACACCGACCAGCCGACGGCGACCACACCACCGGCGCTCGGCCCGCCAACCCGGCTTGTGCCACCCACCATTGCGCCACCCCTTCCGGCCGCGCCGCCGACCAGTGACGAAGTCGATGACGACCCCGATGACAGCGTTGACGACACAGTCGATGAACCCGACGGCGACTGAGTCCAACCACCGCTCACTCGCCGAGCGGTTGCGAAGAGCATTCTCGGGTATCCGGACTCGAGTAGTTGTGGCGTCGATCCTTCTGCTCCTTGCTGCGCAGGTCACGGCAGTGGTGGCTACCCGCCAGCTCCTCCTCGTGGGTGTCACCGAGCAAGCCGACCGCGACATGGCTCAGGAGGTGGAAGAACTCCGAGCCCTCGCCGTCGGCAACGACCCTGCCACGGGCGCCCGATTCGATCTGCGTGCCGAGGCCCTGTTCGACGCGTTCCTCAGTCGCAATGTTCCTGCCGCCGACGAGGCGTTCTACACGTTCGTCGACGGTCAGCCCTATCTCACTTCGTTCAATGCGCCGGACTGGGTCTTCGACGACGTGGCGCTGATCGAGCGGTGGGGCGGCGCCACCGAACCCCGGCGGGATTCAGCTGGAACGGATAGCCGCGAACTGCGATCGCTGACGGTGCCGGTGTTCAGCGACTCTGACCAAGTGCTTGGCACGTTCGCAGTCGTGGTGTTTCCTGCCGATGACCGCGCCGACGTCTCACGCATCGTGCGCACCATCATTGTCATCGCCATGACTGTTCTCGGACTCGCGTCGATTGCAGCGTGGTCGTTGGCCGGTCGCGTGCTCCGCCCCGTCCGGGCTCTCACCCATGCCGCCCGTGGCACTGCCGCCGACGACCTCAGCAAGCGAATTCCGGTTGATGGAAGCGACGAGCTCGCCGAGCTAGGCACAACATTCAACAGCATGCTCGACCGACTCGACGACGCCTTTCGGTCGCAGCGCGCCTTTCTCGACGACGTCGCCCACGAACTACGCACGCCGCTCACGATCGTTCGGGGTCACCTCGAGATGATGGACGACGACCCCGACGAGCAGCGGGCCACCGTCCATCTGGTGACCGACGAGCTCGACCGGATGTCGCGCTACATCGACGACTTGCTGGTGGTCGCGAAGGCCGCTCAGCCCGATTTCCTACGGCCCGAACTGGTCGACGTCGGCGAGTTGATCGACGGAGCTTTCCAGCGCGCTCGAGGTCTGGGGAACAGACAGTGGCAGCTGGGACCAGCTCCCGCGCCAGCGACCGTGCTCACCGAGGCCGACCCGCAGAGGGTGATGCAGGCGGTGCTCGCATTGGCCAACAACGCCATGCAGCACACCGACGTGAACGGGATCATCACCATCGGTGCCGACGCCACACAGGACCGCGTGCGTTTGTGGGTCATGGACAACGGACCGGGAATCGAACCAGCTGAACACGCCCGAATCTTTCAACGCTTCTCCCGCGGGGCCTCGGCACAGCAGCGGCCGGAAGGCACAGGCCTCGGGCTGGCAATCGTCGCTGCCATCGCCCGCGCCCACCAAGGGCGCGTCGAGCTGGAGAGCTCTCCCGGAGCCGGCGCCACGTTTCGGCTCGTACTCCCCCGCACCGTTCTCTCGGAGGAACCAGCATGACCAGAATTCTCATCGCCGAGGACGAAGCACGAATTGTGTCGTTCCTGGAAAAGGGTCTGCGCGCAGCCGGTTACACAACCCTTGCCGTCGGCGACGGCATCGACGCACTCGGTTTGGCCCGCGACGACAGCTTTGAGCTGCTGATCCTCGACCTGGGTCTGCCCGGAATAGCTGGCCACGAGGTGCTCAGACGAATGCGCAGCCGCGGCGAGACGATGCCGGTCATCATCCTCAGCGCACGTTCAGGTGTCGACGATGCCGTTGCAGGGTTCGAAGGCGGAGCCGACGACTACGTCGTCAAGCCATTCCGTTTCGAGGAGCTCCTTGCGCGGGTACGAGTGAGGCTGCGGGCACAGCCCGCTGCAGATTCGGCGGTGCTGCGCGCTGGCAACATTGCGCTCGATCTGCGCACACGGCGAGCGTTGGTCGGTGATCGAAACATTGAGCTGACGGCTCGTGAGTTCGCGCTGCTCGAGCATCTGCTACGCCACGCAGGGCAAGTGCTCAGTCGCGAACAACTGCTCAGCCATGTGTGGGGTTACGACTTCGACCCCGGCTCGAACGTGGTCGACGTGTACATCCGCTATCTCCGCAAGAAGCTGGGCGACGATGTGGTCGACACGGTTCGCGGCATGGGGTACCGCTTGCGTACCGGGCAACTCTGAGGCAGCCCTTGACCGACCTCGACGATTCCCTACTTCCGGCCGCTCCGTACTTGACTGGACCGCATGCTGCCGACGTGCTGCGACCCGCGGTCGAGCTAGCCGGTGGCATCCTTGTCTCCGCGCATCCCCAGCAGCTCGTATATCGGCCGGGGCGCGACGTCACGGTGATGTTCGGAGCCCAAATCTCGTGGGGTGGCCGGCCGGCGGTTGACGAGACGCTGGTTGCCGCCAGCTCGCATCGCGGCGCGTTGCCGGGCACGGTGCCCATCGAAGCCGGCGACCTCCATGTCGACGTGTGGCGCTACCCGTTCGACCCAATGTTGCCCGGGCTCGCGTCTGCCGTCACCAACACCTCCGTGGCCGCGCTGTTGGGAACAACCGTCGAGCGAGTACAGCTGCAGGTTGTGTCGTTTCGACCGTGCCGCCGTGCGGTCGTTCGCGTACAACGCAGTGACGGTGACGACCTGTACCTGAAGGTGGTCGAGCCACCCGAGGTCGCCGGCCTTCTTGCCCGCCACGCCGCCCTGCGCGCAGTTGGCTTGCCAGTACCAGAAATCGAGTCGGTCGATGCCGACGCAGGCCTCGTGGTCTCACGGGCGCTGCCTGGTCGCGACCTGCGCGCAGTGCTCGCCGAGGGCCGCTCACCGCTACCCACACCAGCGGAGATCGCGAGGATGGTCGACCAGTTTGCGGGCGCTGACCTGATGGCCCACGCGCCTGTCATGCCCCTCGCAACGTCGGCCCCTCGGCACGGTGCCATGCTGCGGCTCGTGATGCCGGCCGCGAGCGATCGGATCGACGCAGCGTTGGAGGCCATTGCCAGCGACCCGCTGGCCCCAGCGCACACAATCGTCCACGGCGACTTGCACGACGCGCAATTGCGCATCGACGAACGCGGCGCGATCGTGGGCGTACTCGATGTCGACGGCGCCGGTCCGGGTGACCCACTCGACGACCTCGCTCGCCTGTGCGGGCACGTGCTCGCAGTATCGGTCGTGGGTGACGGCACGACCAATCCGGTCGCAAGTGACTCAGTGGCGAAGTACGCCGAACGGCTACGCGACGATTTTCGTCAAGTGGGTGCTGACCCCGCACAGTTCGATCGGCGGGTTGCTGCAGCCCTCATGGGGCTCGCAACGGGACCGTTCAGGTCGCAGTCGGAAGGCTGGCAGGAGCTCACAGATCGCCTGCTCGAGCATGTTGCGCGCCTTACCTGAAGATGAGAAAGGTCTCAGAAGGCGCTCATCGGGGTCCCATGTGGGCGCGGTGTACTGGTGACACACCCCCCCCCAAGGAGCCACTCGCTCCCTGCGAAAGGAAACCACAATGAGCAACACTCCGAACCGCCCCTTCCGACCCAGCTGGCGCGTTGCAACCACCGGTGCCATCGCAGGCGTCATGCTCGGTGGCTTCACTTTCGCCAGCGCAAGTGACGGGGCGCCCAGGCCAGCCGTGCCCGAAGTGCAACCGTCGAACACCATCCTCGGCTCGCCGTCGACCGTCACGGTCGACTCCACCGTGCTGGCGCAGCCAACCGTTGCTGATTTGATCAGTTCGGTCGACGTCACCGACGCCGTGACCGAGTCGACTGTCGCCAGTGCGATCAGTGTCTCGGTACCTTCCCCCGGGTCGGTCGCATCGGTCGCATCACCGGCCTCCGTTGCTTCGGTTGCCTCCGTTGCTTCGGTTACCTCGGTCGCCTCACCTGCATCGGTCGCATCGGTCGCATCGGTCGCATCGGTCGCATCGGTCGCATCGGTCGCATCCGTCGCATCGGTGTCGTCGCCCGCTTCGGTCGACTGAACAACTCGACCATTCCCGCTCGAAGGCACCGCTGCCGCGGTGCCTTCGACGCGTCTACGGGTCAGTCCTGAGCGAGCAGATTGATGAGGCTGCTCGTGTCCCAGCGCTTTCCACCGCGAGCGATGACCTGCGCGTAGAACTGATCGATCAACGCTGTCACTGGGAGACGGGCGCCGTTGCGATGCGCCTCGTCGAGCACGATGGCCAGGTCCTTGCGCATCCATTCCACGGCAAATCCGAAGTCGAATTCGTCGCGCACCATCGTGCGGCCACGGTTCTCCAGCTGCCAGCTCTGGGCTGCGCCGTACTTGATGACTTCGGTGACCTGCTCGGGGTCGAGCCCGGCCTTCACCGCAAAGTTGAGGCCCTCAGCCAGACCCTGCACGATGCCGGCGATCAGGATTTGGTTGACCATCTTCGTGAGCTGCCCCGAACCGGCGGTTCCCATCAGCGCACTGGCCTTGGCGTAGGCGGCCATCACTGGCTTGGCCAGCTCGTAGAACGCCTCGTCGTCGGCACCGCACATGATGGTGAGCTGCCCGTTCTCCGCACCGGCTTGCCCGCCCGACACGGGTGCGTCGACGAAGCCGACACCGAACTCCGCAGCGGCCTCGGCCAGCTCCTTGGCCACCTCAGCCGAAGCGGTCGTGTGATCGATGAGGACCGCACCCGCACCAGCACCCGCCAGCGCACCGTCGGGGCCGTAGACCACGTCGCGCACATCGTTGTCGTCGCCGACGCACAGGAACACGAATTCCACGCCCTCTGCGGCCTCTCGCGGCGTCGGCGCCGCCCGATTGCCGTAGAGCGCAACCCACGCCAGCGCCTTCTCCGGCGTGCGGTTGTACACGGTGACCTGGTGACCGGCAGCAGCAAGATGGCGGGCCATTGGCGTGCCCATCACGCCAAGGCCAATGAAAGCGACAGAACTCATTGCCCCAGTCTTGCCGGTCACGAAGGCACGAGCTGTACAACCCCGTGTGAATCGTGGCTGAACGTTCAGCCGACGAGGCTGGCCATCAGTTCGTCGACGATTGACAGCGGCGTGCGAGGGTGCATGAACACCAAGCGGCCCATGGGCTCTCCGCGATACGTGCTGGGGGCCACGAAGGCGACCTGGTTGCGCAGCAGGCCAGCTGCCCACGCAGACCATTCATCGCGACCCCAGCCTTCGCGACGGAAGAGCACCACGCCCAGCTCGGGCTGCATGATCAACTCGGTCTGGGTGTGAGCATCCAAGGCCGCCGCCATCTGTGCTGCCAGCACGATGCCGTGCCGTATAGCGGCACGATGCGCTTCCAGGCCGTGCAGCGCCATGGCGAACCAAATTGGCAGCCCGCTCGCCCGGCGAGTGAGCTGATAGCCCAGGTCACAAGGGTTGTACGCATCGTCGTCGGTGCGCAGTACGTCGATGTAGGGCCCGTGCTGCGTGTGTGTCTGGCGGGCCAGCCACGGTTGGCGATACACCAGGGCACACGAACCGGCGGGTGCGAACATCCACTTGTGCGGGTCGACGATGAACGAGTCAGCGCGTTCGATGCCATCGAACTTCGAGCGCATCTCGGGCAGCAGCATCGCGGTGATGCCGTAGGCCCCATCGACGTGGAACCACGTATCCAGTTCGTGAGCGACGTCGGCGCAACCAGCCAGGTCGTCGATCACGCCGGCGTTGGTAGACCCTCCTGCCGCCACGATTGCAGCAATATCGGTGCGGTCGCCCACGGCAGCGCGTACTGCAGCGCCAGTCAGCCGACAATCCGGGCCGGTAGGCACCACCAACGCATCGAGACCGAGAATGTGAAGGGCATTGTTCACCGACGCGTGCGCGGTATCGGCCATGACCACGGTTCGCCGGTCGCCGGCCTGATCGCGCGCAACCGCGAGGGCCGACAGGTTTCCGATGCTGCCGCCGCTCATGAAGCAGCCGGCCGCTCCTACGGGCATTCCTGCGGTCCGCACGAGCAGGTCGATGACTTGATTCTCGGCGGCAACCGCTCCGGCACCCTCCAGCCACGATTCAGCGGAGAAGTTGGCGGCGCCGCAGATCGCGTCCATCCACACTCCGGCCACGGACGGCGAGAGCGGAATGAAGGCAAGAAAACGATCACTGTCCAGCCCGATGTTGGCCGGAGCCATCACGTCGTTGAACATGTCCCACGCTCCGTCAAGACCGAGCCCGTCCTCGGTGATCGAGCTGGCAAGCGCCATGTCGAGATGACCCTTGTCGCCGATCACACCGACTTCCGAGTTCGCGAGCCGACTGCGGATCCATTGGACCGCACGCTCGTCCAGATCGCCGGTTGAGTTGCCCGCGCCGTGCAGAGTCGAGCCGTTCACTGACGTCGAGCCCTTCACTGACGTCGAGCCCTTCACTGACGCCGAGCCCTTCACTGACGCCGAACCGTTCACTGACGCCGAGTCGCTCACTCCGGCGTGACGTACGCGGCGGTGATGCCACCATCGATGATCAGCGACTGGCCGGTCATCCAGCTGGACTCGTTGCTCGCCAGGAACAAGGCGCCGTTGGCAATCTCCACCGGCTCACCGAAGCGACCCATCGGGATGTGCACCAGGCGTCGGTTGCGCTTGGCGTCGTCGCTGAGGAACTTGGCCAGCAAGGGGGTCATGATCGGGCCGGGGCACAGTGCGTTCGCACGCACTCCCTGGCGGGCGTAAATCACTGCGATCTCGCGGGTCATTGCCAGCACGGCGCCCTTGGACGCTGTGTACGCAATCTGCGGGGTGGCAGCGCCCATGTGCGCAACGAACGAGGCGACGTTGACGATGCTGCCCGCCTCGCCGCACTCCTTGGCGCTGGCCTGCATGGCCGGAATCGCGTACTTGCAGCCCAGAAGGGTTCCGAGGACGTTGATGTCCATCGTCTTCTGGTAGGTCTCGACACTGGTGGTCACCGGGTTGTCGTCGTCGCCCAACATCACGCCGGCGTTGTTGTACAGCACGTGCAGCCCGCCGTAGGTCTCGACCGCGAAGTTGACCGCGTTCTCCACCGACGCCTCGTCGGTCACGTCGCAACGCACGAAGCTGGCCTCACCGCCCGCTGCCGTGATGGCTTCGACCGCGTCGTCGCCGTCGGTGATGTCGGCAATCACCACCATTGCGCCCTCAGCGGCAAACCGCTCGGCTCCTACACGACCCAAACCCGACGATGCACCGGTGATGATGGCAACTTTGCCTGACAGACGACTCATGGCGTGCCACGGTAGCGGACGAAGGCAAACTGATCAGCAATGACAGACGCGGCTGGCACAAACCCACACGGTTCGACGTGGCGGGTGATGACCTGGAACATTCTTGGCGCGCAACATCCCCATGTCCGTGAGATCGCCGCGGTCATCCGCGAGCAGCAACCCGACGTGGCGTCTCTGCAGGAGGTGCAGCGTGCGCAACTGCGCCGCCTCGCCAAGCAACTCGGTTGGCATTACGCCTGGGCCCGCAAGCACTACCCGTACTCGCCACTGCTGTGGTGGCGGGCGGAAGGCATCGGCAT
>JANOYI010000541.1:0-9091 GCA_031428795.1 Ilumatobacteraceae bacterium
GCGAAGATGTCCGATTCGAACTCACCTTCGGACGGTGAGCCCACCAGCGAGCGAGCCAGGATCCATTCCTCCCATGGGAAGACGCCGGCCAGTTGCTCGTCGTCGAGACCGAACCACCACAACTCCTCGGGGTCTACTTGGGTGGCGTGCGCCCGCAGCGCACCGCTACGCGCCCAGAGGAAGCCACCGACGTCGATGCGGGTGGTGATGCGATGGTCCTGCCCGGGACGATCCAGCCACTTCTGATCGTACGGCGAGGAGCCGCGGTGGTGGATCATGCCTTCGTGAATGGCCATCAAACGCGCTCTCGACCAGACCGTGTAGTACAGCTTGGAGGGCTGCCACGGTTCGCCGAGCTCGGGGTACCACGCCGGGTCGCCAGCGCGGTCGAACGCAGGCCCGGAGATGTCGTGCACCTTCAGGTGATCGGGGTGGAGGTAACCGCTCTGGTCGTCGCTGTAGGTGATGATGACCTGTGGGCGCTCGCGACGGATGATTTCCACCAAGCGACCGACGGCTTCGTCCATCGGCGCCATGTGGAAGCTGTCGGGATGATTGTTGGCCTCGCTGTCGGGCATCCCCGAGTCGCGGTAAGCCAACATGACGACCTCGTCGAAGCCGATGATTTCAGCAGAGCGGGCCAGTTCGTGCGGCCGCAGCTCGGCGAGCAGCGCTTTCTCCTGCTCGAGCGTCAATTCGTGGAATGGCTGGCCCGGCGCACGTAAGCCAGGGTTCTGAAGGTCGCCCTCCTCGCCGCCGGTGCAACATACGAGCACCGTCCGAGCGCCCTCTGCGTGGTACTTGGCCAACGTAGGGGCACCCTTGGAGGCTTCGTCGTCGGGATGGGCATGCAGAGTGAGCACGCAAAGTTGCTGAGAATCCACGTCGGCACGATATCTCCTGCACCCCAGATGGGACTCCATGCAACGTAAGCTGCCCGAGTGCGACGAGTAGTGCTGATCACCACCTCCTGCCTGTTGTTGACGGCCATTGGCGGCTGCAAATCCGATGGGCGCGTGCTGCGACCGGCCCGTGCCGACCAAAGCGCCTCGGTGTCCACCCCGGCACCGCCATCGACCGAGGATCCAACGTTTGTCGACCTGGATGACCTCGACACGTCTGCTCCAACCAGTACCACTGGCACCATCGTCCCGCCCGCCGGAGCGCTCCTCGCAATGGCTCCATGGCCCGACGGTGACGTAATCGACCCTCGTTTCACCTGCGATGGGCTCAATGTGGCCCCTGCGCTCTCCTGGAGCGCTGCGCCGGCCGGCACGCTGGAAATCGCCATCACCATGGTCGACCTTGACGCTCCGCAGTTCACTCACTGGGTCATTGCCGGGCTAGAACCCACGACCATCGCCCTCGACGAGGACACCGTGCCGATTGGCGCCTATGAGGCGCTCAACGGCGTCGGCGACGTCGGTTATACGGGTCCTTGCCCTCCGGCGGGCACCACGCACGACTATGTGGTCTCGGTGCACTATCTTGGGGCCGCAACGGGTCTCGACGATGGCAGCTCAGCGGCAGATTTGATCACAGCGATCGAAGCCGCCGAAACTGCCATAGCCGACGTGACTGGAACCTTCAGTCGCATCTAGCGAGTACCGATAACTGACATATCACTTCGACCTTGTAAGGATGGCGGACATCACCGAGTTGCTCCCTTCGTTGCCGGTAGGCCTGTTTCAGGCCGACCGTGATGGTCGCGTCACCGCGGCCAATGCAGCATTCGGCGCGCTGGTGCAGGTGTCCGCAGGTTCCCCCGTCGGTGCGCCCCCGTGGGCCAACGCCCACCCCGGCGACCGTGCGACAGCAGAGTTGATGTGGCGGCGCAGCGTCGAAGCCGACGTCGATGTGAAGCTCGAGTTCCGGGTGTGGCACGGCGAAGGCCGAATGACCTGGGTGCGCATCACCGCCGAGGCACAGCGCGACAGCATTGGAATGGTCACCGGTTATGCCGGCATCGCTCTCGACCACACCGACAGTGTTCGTCAAGCAGAGTTGCTCGACCGTCTGTCTGGCGTCGTTGGCGCCACCGACGATGCGGTCATCATTCTCGACCGCAATGGCGCCCCGGTGTACACCAACGAGGCTGCTCGTCGACTGTTCGGCGTCGAACACGAACTCGACCTCATCCGCGATGCCGCAGCCCGTGGCCTGCTGCAGGCCATCCGCGATCAAGTGCCGCGTGAGGTAATGGCCAGCAGTCAGACCACCAAGTGGTCGGGCGAAGTCGGCTTCCGCGGGCCCGACGGGCTGGAACGAACCCTCGATATCGATCTGCTTCTCAACAGAACGGATGAGGGCGTCATCGATTACTGGGGCGGAGTCGCCCGCGATATCACGGCCACCAAGCATCTGCAGAGCGAGCTCACTCGCCAAGCGAATCACGACCCGCTCACCGGCCTGCCCAATCGTCTGTTGTTGCTGCGCACAGCGGCCGATGCGCTCGATGGCATTCGAGGCACGCGCAAGAACGTTGCCATCTTGTTCCTCGACGTCGATCGGTTGAAGGACGTCAACGACACCGTCGGCCACGAAATTGGCGACGCTCTCCTGGCGCAGGTTGCGCACCGCATCGCGCACGCCACTCGGCCGTCCGACGTGGTCGCCCGTATCGGCGGCGACGAGTTCGTCGTTCTCTGCGACGGCGGCATCGACGAGCACAGTGCGCTGGATCTCGCCGAACGCATTCGCAGTTCGCTCAGCGGCCGCATCATGGTGCATGGCGTAGAGGTCGAGCTGTCAGTCAGTGTTGGCGTGGCCGTTGGCCTGCCCGCACATGTCGAAGGCATCAGCGGCCAGGAAGCAGCCATCGAGCTACTGCGCAACGCCGACATCGCGATGTACCAGGCGAAGCGCCGTGGACGTTCGCGCTGCGAGTTGTACACCGAGGTCATGCGCGCCGAGTCACGGCAGCACAAGGTGCTCTCCAACGAACTCGAGCGGGCACTCGCCGGGGGCCAATTGCGCCTGGCCTACCAGCCCATCATCTCCACGCACAGCGGGCGCGTCGCCGGCGCCGAAGCGCTGCTCCGCTGGGACCACCCAGAGCAGGGAACGTTGCTGCCAGCACAGTTCCTGCACCTTGCCGAAGAGTCCGGCGTCATCGTGCCCATCGGCGAGTGGGTCATCCGCCAGGCCTGCCTCGACACTCGCGCATGGCTCGACGCAGGTCTGGTCGACCGTGGCTTCAGCGTGCACGTCAACATCGCCGCCCGCCAACTGGCCGAAGGCACGTTCGTGGAACGCGTCCTTGCAACCGTGCGCCAAATGGAGCTCAACCCCCATCAGCTGACGCTCGACTTCGACGAGAACACTTTGAACGATCGTCAGCCGGGCAACCTGCGCGCCATGCAAGCGTTGCGCCGCTTCGGGGTGCAGCTAGCCCTCGACAGTTTCGGCACCGGTATCTCTTCGCTCACCGCGCTGCGCTCGTGCGAGGCCGATGTGCTCAAGCTCGACGGCACAGTCGCTCGCATGCTGGGAACCAGCGGCGATGACGACCCCATCGTGCGGGCCATCATCCAGCTGGCGCACGCACTCGATATGCAGGTCGTGGCCGAGTGGGTCACGTCCGCCGACCAACTGCGCCGCCTGCGCGTTCTGGGCTGCGACCTCGTGCAGGGTCACCTGCTCGGCGAGCCCACTGCTGCCGACGTCTTCGGCGCCCGCACCGCGCGCTAACCCCGCCATACACTGAGTCACTTGAACGGCGGGGCGCGTGGGTGACCAACTGACGAACGTGCTCACGTTCGCTGTGCTCGGCTTCATGGGCTTCCGGCTACTCACCGGGCTCCGCCGTTCACGGCTCGCCGACGGACGCTCGGTCGTCTCGCAGGTGAGACGTCGCTTCGGGTGGCGCCATGTGTGGCCAGTGCCGCTGCTGTTGACGGCAGTGGTCGTTGCCGCCACCGCGCTGATGCAGATACCGGGACTGTCGTGGGGTTGGTGGTCGATGCTCGGCGGTACCGGCAACCCGGTTTTCGGCGAGTCAGACGCGACGGCGGGCACCGTGTGGGAGTGGATCATTCCACTGACGTTCATGGGCTTGTTGCTGCCGGCGCTGCCGCTGTTTGCCTACGCCGAGGAGCGGATGTTTCGAACGGGCGCCGAAGACTGGTCACGTGCGCGACGACTGTTGAAGGTGCTGCAGTTCGGAATGATCCACGCCATCATCGGCATTCCGATTGGCGCCGCGCTCGCTCTTTCCCTCGGTGGCGCCTACTTCATGTGGGTCTACCTCCGTGAGTACTGGAAGCACATGAACCAGCACGACGCGACGATGGAGGCAACCGCCTCGCACACGGTCTACAACGGACTGATCGTGCTGCTGGTCGTCATCGCCATCGGACTCGATGCAATTCTGTAGCCCGCAGCACCGCGGCCCAGCGCGCCGGAGGCGTCGCTAGCCTGACCTGCGTGTCGCTGCCTGTACCGCCCACCATGACCCGCTGCTATCGCCACCCGGATCGCGAGGCCGGCCGCAGTTGCACCCGCTGCGGCAAGCCGGCGTGTAGCGACTGCCTGGTGCAAGCGTCGGTTGGCTCGCACTGTCTGGAGTGCGCGAAGGCCGCCCGCCCCGACGTCGCCACGAGGGCAAAACTGGCGTCGTCGCGAGTTCTGATGCCCGTGACGTATGCGCTCATCGGCGTCAACGTAGCCGTGTTCGTCGTGATGGTCCTCGCCGACACCCGCGCTTTGGGGGGCAACATCACCCAGCTGCACGTCGACCTCGGCCTCGGGAAGGCGATCCTGCAAGGCCTGATGGGTGACTTCGACGGCAGCCCGATTCCGGCGAACCAGTGGTACCGGGTGGTCACTTCCGGCTTCATCCACTTCGGGCTTTTCCACCTCGGCATGAACATGCTCCTGCTGTACCAACTCGGCGCCTTGCTGGAGCGCGCTGTGGGCGGGGCGAAGCTGGCGGCGATGTACTTCGCCAGCCTGCTGGCGGGGTCGCTCGGCGTCCTCCTCGTCGACTCCGGCGGACTGACCGGCGGCGCCTCCGGCGCTGTCTTCGGTCTCATGGCTGGCGCCGCAGTCGGACTTCACCGTCGGGGTGTCAACGTGTTCTCCAGCGGCATCGGTTCCACGCTGCTGCTCAACCTGGTGCTCACCTTCACGATCAGCAGCATCTCCATCGGCGGCCATATCGGCGGCGCAATCGGCGGCGCAATTTGCGGCTGGGTCGTCCTTGCGCCCGGTTGGAAGCCGATGCCGAAATGGTCGGGATATGCAATCGCCGCCGGGGTGGCATTGGTGTCAGTGGCAGGCTCAATCGTGGTTGTCGGCTAGCGCTCAGCGGAGAGTCATCGGCGACCCCGAGCTCTCGAGGCAGATTCCGTGCCGCCCGGTGGCGGAGTGCTGGTGATTTGGTGCATGATGGGTCCGCCATTGGGGGGCGATCACGCATTGCGATCGCACACGATCAGAGGGGATCACTGGTGAAGATTTCAGTCACCGTCAACGGAACGGTTCACGAGAGCGACGTCGAGCCACGCACGCTGCTGGTCCACTACATCCGTGAGGCGCTTGCGCTCACGGGCACCAACATCGGTTGCGACACTTCGTCGTGCGGCGCGTGCAGCGTCCACCTCGACGGTGAAGCAGTGAAGAGCTGCACCGTGCTCGCCGTTCAGGCCGACGGGGCGCAGGTCACCACCATCGAGGGCATGGCCGTCGACGGTGTGCTGCACCCGATGCAGCAAGCGTTCATGGAAAACCACGGTTTGCAGTGCGGCTACTGCACCCCGGGCATGGTGATGGCCGCAACCAGCCTGCTCAAGGAAAACCCGCACCCCACTGAACAGGAAGTGCGCATCGGGCTGGAAGGCAACCTGTGCCGCTGCACCGGTTACCACAACATCGTGAAGTCCGTGCTGGCCTGCGCCGCGGGCGACTAGTTCACTCATTCGCATCGAGGTACTGGGGGTACCTGAAATGACCGTCATTGACGATCGACCTGCAACCGTGCTGGGGAGCCGGATGCTGCGTCGTGAAGACCCGGCACTACTGACCGGCGAAGCCAAGTACACCAACGACTTGCACCTGCCCGGTGCACTTCACCTTGCGTTAGCGCGTAGCCCCTACGCGCATGCGCGCATTCTCAGCGTCGACCTGTCCGCCGCTCTCGCCGCGCCTGGTGTGGTCGCTGCATACAGCGGCACCGACCTGATGGACCTCTGGGCGTCGCCAATGCCGTGCGCGTGGCCGGTCACGGCCGACATGAAGAGCCCGGCGCACTACCCGGTAGCGGTTGGAAAGGCCGCCTACGTTGGCGATGCGGTGGCTGTCGTGCTGGCCACCAGCGAGACCGCGGCCCGCGACGCCGTCGAACTCATCGACGTGCAGTACGAGTCGTTGCCCGCTGTGGTCGCTTTGGAGGACGCGCTCAGTGACCGCGTCGTCATTCACGACGAGTTGGGCACGAACAAGAGTTACCAGTGGGACCTCAAGATCGAGGGCCACGATGGCGCCATCGACGAGGCTTTCGCGGCCGCGGCGTACACGGTGAAGGATCGTTACATCCAGCAGCGCTTGCTGCCAATGGCGATGGAGCCACGGGCAGTCGCGGCGGTGCCGCAGCCCTTCGGCGGCGACATGACCCTCTACTCCAGCACCCAGGTGCCACACATTCTCAAGATCATGAGCGCGATCACGCTGGGCATTCCCGAGCACCAACTGCGCGTCACCACCCCGACCGTCGGCGGCGGTTTCGGCAGCAAGCTGAATGTGTACGCCGAGGAACTTCTGTGCCTCGCACTAGCCCGCAAGCACAAGCTGCCCGTGCGCTGGAACGAAGAGCGCGGCGAGAACGCCGTGGCCACCATTCACGGTCGCGGCCAGATCCAGGACATGGAACTGGCGGCCGACGCCGACGGCAAGATCACGGCCGTTCGCGTTCGCATCCTCGGCGACATGGGTGCGTATCTGCAGTTGGTCACGCCGGGCATTCCGCTACTCGGTGCATTCCTCTATGCCGGCGTCTACGACATCCCGCTATACGACTTCAGCTGCACCAGCGTGTTCACCACGCTCACTCCCACCGACGCGTATCGCGGCGCCGGCCGTCCGGAAGCGACGTACGCCATCGAGCGTGCCGTTGATTCGTTGGCGTACAAAATGGGCATCGACCCGATGGAACTGCGTCGGCGCAACTTCATCCGTAAGGACCAGTTCCCCTACACCGCAATGACCGGCCTCACCTACGACAGTGGCGATCACCTCGCTGCCTCGGAAATGGCCGCCGGGCTGGCCGACTACGACGGCGTGCGCGCCCGCCAGACCACACAGAACGTGCCGGGGGCTTCAAAGCGTCTGGGCATTGGCCAGGCCAGCTACTTCGAAATGTGCGGCCTTGCACCGTCACGGGTGTTGGCGTCGCTGAATTACTCCGCAGGTGGCTGGGAGGCCGCCACCGTGCGCGTGCTGCCCACCAACAAGATCCAGGTCGTCACCGGCACTGCACCGCACGGCCAAGGACACGAGACCTCGTGGAGCATGATCGTCGCCGACAAGTTGGGCGTCGCCCCGGAAGACATCGACGTACTGCACAGCGACACCGCCATCGCTCCCCTCGGCCTGGATACGTACGGCTCGCGCTCGCTGCCGGTTGGCGGTGTGGCAATCGCGATGGCGTGCGACAAGGTGATCGACAAGGCGAAGAAGATTGCGGCCCACCAGTTGGAAGCCAACGAGGACGACCTCGAGTTCGCCGGTGGAACGTTCACTGTGAAGGGCTCGCCGGACAAGTCGATGCCGTTGGCTGCTATTGCGTTTGCGGCGTTCACCGCTCACGATTTGCCCGACGGGCTGGAGCCGAACCTGGAAGCGCACGTCACGTACGACCCGCCGAACTTCTCGTGGCCGTTCGGCACGCACATCTGCACCGTCGAGGTCGATGTCGAGACCGGCCAAGTGCAGGTACTGCAGTACGTCGCAGTCGACGACTGCGGCAACCAGGTGAACCCGATGATCGTCGAGGGCCAAGTGCATGGCGGGGTCATCCAAGGGCTGGCGCAGGCACTGTTCGAGGAAGCCGTGTACGACACCGAGGGCAACTTGCGCAACGCATCGCTCGCCGAGTACCTGGTGCCCGCCGCCAGCGATGTGCCCAGCCTCACGCTGGGCCACACCATCACCCCGTCGCCCACCAATCAGTTGGGCGTCAAGGGAATCGGCGAGGCAGGCACCATCGGCGCCGCCCCTGCCGTGATCAACGCGATCGTTGATGCACTCAGCGGTTTGGGCGTCAATGATGTACTGATGCCCGCCAGCCCACAAACTGTGTGGAAGACGATTCAAGCCGCAATTCCGAAGATCCCTTCGAATGGAGACAGCAAGTGATTCCCGCAGCATTCGACTACGTCCGTGCCGGTTCGGCAGAAGAGGCCATCAGCCTCATTGGTCAGCACGGTGAGGACGCGAAGTTCCTTGCCGGTGGGCACAGCCTGCTGCCGCTGATGAAACTGCGCCTGGCGTCGCCCAGCGTTTTGGTCGACATCGGTCGCGTCAGCGACCTCAGCTACATCCGTGATGCTGGCGACCACATCGCTATCGGCGCCCTCACCCGACACATGGACGTGGAGACCAGCGCTGTACTGAAGGAGCATGTGCCATTGTTGGCGCACGCTGCCGGTTTTGTGGGCGACCCGCAGGTGCGCCACCGCGGCACCCTGGGCGGCACCATCGCCCACGCCGACCCTGCCAGCGACCTACCCGCCACCACGCTTGCGCTCGGCGCTACGTATGTCGCGCAGGGGCCGAATGGCACGCGCGAGATCGCTGCCTCCGACTTCTACCAGGGCTTCCTGGAGTCGGCGCTGGCGCCCGACGAGATGCTCACAGAGATCCGCGTGCCCAAGATGGGCGGCGCTGGCTGGAGTTTCCAGAAATTCAACCGTCGTGCGCAGGACTGGGCCATCGTGGGTGTCGCCGCGTGGCGCAGCAACGGCTCATCGGGCGTGGCGCTGGTCAACATGGGCAGCACACCCATCCTGGCCAGCAGTGTGTCGTCGGCGCTTGCCGGCGGCGCATCGGTGGCCGATGCCGCCCAGCTTGCCGCAGAAGATGCCGAGCCGCAGGC
>JANOYI010000542.1:0-2177 GCA_031428795.1 Ilumatobacteraceae bacterium
CGACGCAGAGGTGTGGGAGGTCGAGGTCACAGATCAGTTCGTGAGTGGTGGACGACACTGACCGCTGACCAACGAGAAGCCGTCACGGATCGAGTGGATGTCCTTGTCGAACATGGACCCGATCTTGGTCGTCCGATCGTCGATCGGATCCACATGTCGAGGCACCAGTCGATGAAGGAACTCCGAGCAGCCAAGGGTGGTGCCTTGCGGGTGTTGTTCAGTTTCGATGCGCGACGGCAAGCGATCCTGTTGCTCGGCGGCGACAAGACGGGTGGGTGGAACGAGTGTTACGAGTGGGCGGTCCCGCTCGCTGATGATTTGTACGACGACTATCTCCGCGAACTCGGAGAGGAAGGATTGATCTGATGGCACGAACCAAGTTCTCCGAACTCCGCGACACCGTCGTGGCCAAGCCCGGCGCTATCGAACGACTCGACGCGCTGCGGCCGACACGCTCGAAGAGATACGCCTCTATGAGCTACGTCACGGCGAAGCGATCAGCCAGGTGGAGTTGGCCGGCCGGCTCGTGTCACCCAGCACGCTGTTGGAGGATGCTCTGCGCGGCTTTGACCGCGCGATGAACATCCGGTAGGCAGCACTGCCCGGACGGATTGAGGTGCCCGCAGGCGCAGAGTCCTTCGGCGACGGCGGCTTTCACTGCCGTCTTGATCGTGCTTGTCCCGTCGTGGGCTTCAACGTCGAGACGGATGTCGGCATTCGTGTGTGCGAAACAGAAACAGACCGGGGTCGGCCGCGACACGGCTTTGCAGCCCACCTGGGCGATCACTTCGGATTCGTCGACGACATCGGTGTCGAGGAAGAACACGGCGTCGCACGCCAGGTTCGCGCAGTACCGCCACGCTCCTGCCCCGGCGGACTGGCGGTGCGCCAGCACGGGGGCCTCGCCCACCACCGAACCCGACGCCCCGCAACGCGGGCACGGCATCGGGGCATCGCCCACATCAATACAGCACTCGCTCACTCGGCCACCTTTACCCGAATCGACTCTGGCGCACCGGAGTCAAGGAGCGGTTCCATCGACGGATCGATCGATCGCGAAGCTGCACGCTGGCGACGCCCACGGAGCCACAACGCGCCCAACGCAACGGCGACGATACCGATCGCCGCCCACACACCGACCCCCCAACCCGCTGCAGCGGCAAGGACGCCGCCAGCGAGGAGAGACGGAAGCACACAGCAAAGTGCGAGACCGGCAACTCCCATCGCCAACACGCTTTCGTCCTTCCGGAACGATCAGCGTTCGGGGCGCAACAGTTATTGGTCGTCTCGGCTCTCACACCCGCCACCGTAAACCTTCCATCACGCAAGTGGCTGGCGCGCTATTTCGGCGCTCGGCTCGGCGGGTTCGGTCGCGAAAAGGTGCGTGTTCGGATCGTTGGTCTGTGCGCGTCGTCCGAGCAATCGGTCGATGGTGGCGGGTTCGCCGTCCCATGCTGCGAGGAGGGTGGCGCGTGGCACCATTCGTGCGGCGTAGCGGAGTGCAAGCGCGACGACAACGACGTCGTCAAGTGGCCCGATGACGGGGAGAAACTCGGGGATCAGGTCGATTGGAGAGAGGACCCACAGACCGGCAAAGACAACGGCAACCTTGGCTCGCTTCGGGACGTCGGGGTTCTTTCGCAGCCGACGAGCTAGGCGGACGCAGTTTGGAAGAAATCCTGCGAGTTCCTTCATGACGCCTGGTGGGAGTCGTCGCGCCAAAAGCACGAGTACCACCCAGGATGACAACAGCACGACGAGTCCAATCAGCGTGGCCTGCCACCAAGAGTTCATGATCGTTCCTCACGTTCCTCAACATGTAACCTCTGCTACATGTCGAAGCGTAACACCGATCTCGATTGGTTAGTGGTGGTGGTCAAGGTTCCGAAGGAGCCGTCACGGCACAGGGTTGCAGTGTGGCGGGAGCTTCGCCGTCAAGGAGCGGTGCAACTCTCCCCGGGTACTTGGGCGATCCCGGACTTGGCGGTGTACCGGGAGTTGCTACAACGAGTTCGCGAAACCGTCGCTGACGCTGACGGTGAGCTCACGGTGCTCACAGTTTGCCCTGACGCCGAATCGGATCACGCCCACCTCACCGAAGCGTTCAGGGCGGCGCGTGCCGAGGAGTGGACGGAGTTGGTTGCTGACTGCATGAAACTGATCGACGAGATCGCGCG
>JANOYI010000543.1:0-6994 GCA_031428795.1 Ilumatobacteraceae bacterium
GCCGAATATGCAAACCTTGACCACCTCACCGGTGGCCGCGTGGAACTGGGCCTCGGGCCTGTCGTACGACGATGCGGCGGCCACCCCCTTCCTGGCATACGGCACGCACGACGAGATCGCGGAGCACCTGCGCCAATGCCGCCAGCGATGGGGCATCAGCTACTTCTCAGTGCGCTCCATCGACGAGTTCCAGCCGGTGATCGAACGCCTGCGACCGGTGGAGCGGTTCAGCTGAACCGCCGCCTCCTACGAGCCGACCAGGGTCAACAGCATCACGGTCGGCTCGATGGCGACGAGCGAGTGGGGCGCACCGGGTGCCATGTGCAACCACGCTCCTGCGTCGAGGTCGAGAGGTTCACCGTCGACGACGAAGGTGAGGCGCCCGGACAGAACCTGGATCACCGCAGCGCGTGCTGCCTGGTGCTCGGTGAGTTGCTCGCCGGCGTCGAAGCCGAACACGGTCGCCTCCAGCCCGTCGCCGCGATAGACGACCTTGGAGACGATCGCCCCTGTCTGTACGGCGACTTCGGAGGCGGGAGCGCTGATCAGCGTGTATGTCATGCCCCGATCATGCCCCACCCGCTGGGGAGGTGTGGGCCGACGAGGGCGGCCGTCTCGGCCACGACGTGCTCCCGACGCCACGTTGCAAATCGACCGCGGCACCGACCCCGTTTCGCGCCGCGGCACCCTGGCCGAGTCAGGCCCGGCGGAGGGCTGCGCGCAGTTTGGCGTCGGGCTGGGGGCGGGCGCCCAGGTGCTCGATGACCCACGCCGAAATCGTGGTTGCGAAGCGCGCTGCGGCCACGGCATCGCCGTGCTCGAGGTAGTGAGCCAGAAAGCCGCCAGCGAATGAGTCGCCTGCGCCTGTCGCGTCGACCAAGTTGTTGCTACCCGCGGGAACGTACGTGCCGTGGCCGTTCTCCCACACGAGCGCGCCATCGGCGTCAAGCTTCAGCATGATCAGCGCCTTCGGGTACAGGTCGGCTAGCGCTGCGGCGATGTCTTCGGGCTCTGTCAGACCGCCGGTGAGCATGCTGCCTTCCTCCTTGTTGGGGAGCAGCACATCGATACCGAGATCTTGCGTGACCGACAGGAACTGCCGTACACCCATCTCGCCGATCATCTGGAACGAACCAGGGTCGAATGACAAGGTTGCACCCGCAGCCTGCGCGAGATGCGCTGCCTCGCGAACTGCGGCTCGCGGCGGATCGACGAAGAACGACCACGCGGTCAGGTGAAGGTGACGCGAGCTGCGAATGATGTCGCGCGGTAGCTCCTGAGGCAAAAGGTAGAAGTCGGCACCGTGGCCCGAGACCATCGAGCGTTCGCCGGTGTGATCGACGAAGACTGCGACCGAACCCGTGAGGTGGGCGTCGGTCTCCACGAAGTGGGCTTCGACTCCCTCGCGATCGAGGTCTTCCTCCGCCAACTGACCGAACCGGTCGCGGCCGATCTTGCCGATGAAGCGAGTCGACATCCCCGCGCGCTGCGCCCACACGGCCACGTTCGCAGCGCTGCCGCCGGGGGTGAGCATCACTTCGCCGAAGGTATCGCCGCCGCGCAACAGCTCGCTGTTGGTGCGGATGAGCACATCCCACGCGAAGTCGCCGATGACGCACATCGGACGAGACAGAGATTCACCCGCTGCGTCTGGCACGGCGGGCACGGTAACAGCTAGCTAATCGCCCGCAACAGCGCCACGCCCCGTGGGGACAGCTGGTAACCGACCTGAAGACTTTCGGTCAGCCCCATCTCCTTCAGCTTGCGCACATTGAGCTTGAAGTCCGGCCGTTCCTGTCCGGTGAGCGCGGCCAATTCAGTACTCACCACCGCCGGGTATTTCTCGATCAGCCGCAGAGTGGTGCGAGTCCACGGTGTGCTGGCCACACGGTCCAGGCGATCGAGGCGACTGCGCAGTGCTGCGATGTCGTCATCAGTCAGCTCGTCTATGGCCCGTCGTTCGATTCGATCGTCAATGCCGATGTAACGCAGGTCAACTCGCCACACCGATGAGTCTGGTGCTGGCTGCTTGAGGCGCTTCAACAGCGTCGTCAGATCGGCCTCGCCAGCAGCGATGGCATGGTCCTCGGTCAGTTTGCTGACCGCAACTTCACCGACGGCGGTGGCTTCCAGCAGCATCCCCCCAACGCGGTAGCGGCCACCGACTTTGGCCTGTGGCTTGGTCCAGGTGCGGAACGTGACGGTGATGGAACCGTCGGCCAGACCAGGCCAGGCAGAAGCGCTGAACAGCACGCGTCAGGTCCCGCTGGCGGGTACGGATCGCGCGTGGCTTGCCGATGCAGTGCCGGCAACCACTCCCAGCCCGATGAACACGGAGCCTGCAACCCACCGCTGCACGAACGGCAACGCCTTGCCGCGCAGCAGCACATCCCGGAGTTGACTGGCCACCAGTGAGTACGTGCCATCGGTGCAGAAACCGATGGCGACGAAGACGAGACCCAGGACCAATGCCTGGACGCCCGGGCGGCCGACTTCGGGCCGAATGAACTGCGGCAGGAACGACAGGAAGAAGAGGGCGACCTTCGGGTTGAGCACGTTGACCACGACGCCCTGTGTGAACGACCGGCGCACACTGACCACGGGCTGGTCGGCGGAGATGGTGGGTGCGGGGCGCACCAGGGTGCGCACGCCGACGTAGACGAGGTACCCGGCGCCGAGCCACTTCACCGTGTTGAACGCGGCGGCCGAGGTGGCGAGCACCGCCGAGAGACCGACTGCAGCCGCAATGGCATGAACCAGGTTGCCCAGCGTCAGGCCGGCGACGCCTGCAAGCCCTGCCTGACGACCATCGCTCACACTGCGGTTCACGACGTACAGCACCGCCGGCCCGGGGATGATTAACAACAACAGCGACGCCGCGGCGAACGCAGCGATGGTGGCGGGGCTGGGCATGACGACAGACGCTATTACGTCAGACCTCTACGTCGACGGGTTGTTCGGTTGGGCCGTCTCGGCGCAGTAGGCCCAAGTGGTGGCTGAGCCGACCCGGCGCCACAGGCGTGGCACCGTGAAGATCATCTGGGTGCCACCAGCGAACCTCGAACACGTACTCCGCATTGAGTTGTTCCCACGTCAGCGCAGGATGGGGAGTGAACAGCGGCGTGCGAACGATGTAGATGCGTTCAATCTGACCGTCGTGGCTGCCGTCGATGAAGGGCACGATGTGGAGTCGATTCCACACGTGCGGACCGATCTCCACATCGGTTGCGCCGACTTCCTCGGCCAGTTCTCGTCGCAGCGCGTCGTGGTCGGTCTCGCCCGGCTCGATGCCACCGCCGGGTAGCGCCCATTTGGTGCCGAACTCGGGGAACTCGAAACGGACCAGCAAGACACGATCTTCGGGATCGAGCACCACAGCCCGCACGGCCTGTCGAATGCGAAGGCCCTGCGTGTGGTCTGCGTAATTGGACGCGCTCACTCGTCGGGCTGGTCGCGCAGGCCGTCGTTGAATGCTTTGTACATCTCGTAGATGCCCTTGCATTTCTCACAGATGGGCAGCTGCTTCGGGTCGCGTGATGGCACCCATACGTGCCCGCACAGCGCTTCCAGGGGAGTGCCGTAGATGCGCGCTTCGAGCACCTTCGCCGCCGCGTTCTCGCCTGGGTCGGTCTTGACGATGTGCGCCGATGCCGGCTCGCCGGTTTCCAGCACCTCCTCCGTGCGAGGAATCGTTTCGACGGTCATCGGGGCAGTGCGGGTCACGGGTGACAGTCAAGCACAGCGGATGGTTACGATGTCGGGCGTGCCGCTTTACGAATTCCGCTGCCGTGCCTGCGACGACACCTTCGAGGTCCGCCGCCCGATGAGCGAGTCCAGCGACCCCGCCACCTGCCCCCAGGGGCATGAGGGTGCGGTTCGCTTGCTCTCCGTGTTTGCCAACGTTGGCGCCAACGGCGCCGCTGCCCCGGCAGCCTCCGCACCAAAGTCATCCGGTGGCTGCGGCGGCGCCTGCGCGTGCGCTCACTGAACGGCTGCGCTCACTGAACGGCTAGGCCGGCCAGCTCGGCAGTGATGTTCGCCCGCGCCCGCACCTCGCGCTGAGCGCGCATGGTGGCGGTCGTGAACAGGTGTGGTTGCGCGAGGAAACCACCGAGCACGGCTGACCGCCCAGCCCGCCAGGAGTCGTCATCGACATGGGCATACTCGGCGCGTACGCCTGTCACATACGCGGTGTACTCCTGAGCCGGGGCGCCGAGAATCGCCAGATCGGCGTCGACCAGCAACGCCTCGTTGCCATCGGTCGGGATGTGCCCGGCTGTGGCCAGCACCAACCGCTGGACCAACTGCTGGCGCGACGCCGGCCAACCGAGTTCTGCAGCCGCCGAGCGAGCGAGCGCTGCGCTGCGGGCCTCATTGTCGCTGGCTGCCGCGTCGTAGACAGCGTCGTGCCACAGCGCGGCCAACTGCACTGCCGTCAGGTCAGTGGTCGCCTCGCCCGCGGCCGCCAGGGCGGCGATGTGGCGTAGCACCCACATCACGTGGGTCGGCGTGTGATAGCGGCGGTGGGGCTCGCGATGGTGAGCGAGAACACCGTCGAGGAGGTGGTCGTGCCCTTGGCCGGCGAGCTGTCGCCATACCGACCGCAGTTCCACCTCGGGCGTGGTCATGGTGTGATCGTATGGGGCGATGACCGTCCTGATCGACGAACCACGCTGGCAGTTCAAAGGTCGGCTGTGGGCGCACCTGGTCAGCGACGCCACCTACGAGGAACTGCACGACTTTGCCGAGGCAGCGGGCATACCGCGCCGAGGTTTCCATGGCGACCATTACGACGTGCCCCAGGAGTACTACGACGAAATGGTGGCTCGCGGTGCGGTGCCGACGCCGAGCCGGGAGCTGGTGCGCCGTCTGCGTGCGGCGGGATTGCGACTGAGCCCCAGCCAGCGCCGGGCTGCCGACTAGCGCCGGGCCGCCCACGCACACCGTGATCACGGCTCGCCTTCTGAGCTGAGCAACGACCACCGCTCTGGTTCGCCCAGCAGGTCGCGTGGGCTCTGCGCACCGGACGCACCAATGATGTACCACTCGATGAGCGCAACGCCGTGGGTCTCGGCGATTTCGCTGGCCTCCATCCATCGGTCGATGTCGCCCGGCAGTACGCACCCGGTTGGGCGAACCGTGGCCAGCACCATCGCCTCCGCATGCGGCATGCCTTCCGCAGCACGGGCAATGCACTCGGTCACCGACAGCACCGAGTCTGGATCGACCGTGCCCGACACAGCGGTGATGACGCTGCCGTTGCCGTGACGGTCGAGCAGGAAGACCAATGTCTCGGGCTCCAGCGGCTGAGAAGCGGACAGAAACAGAACGCGCAGAGCATCGGTTCCGCAGCGCACAGGTGCGGGACGCGGCAAAGGAATGGACGGAACTTCGTTGACGGGCATGGGGCAACCTCCGGACGTGATGCCGGCACCGCGAACGCGGCGCCGACAGGACTGTCATGAACGGGGGGAAGCCGTGAGTGGCACCATACGCGGGGGGTCTTACACAGTTGGCGGGCGGCGGAAATTGCTACGCTGCGGTCTCATGGCTGACGTCACCATCTACCACAACCCGAATTGAAACTCCTCCAGCAATGCCGTGAGCATTGCCCAGGAACTCGGCGTTGAGGCCGACATCGTGTTGTACATCAAGACCCCGCCCGACGCAGCCACGCTGCGCACCATCATCGCCAAGCTGGAGGATCCGGTCACCGATCTCGTGCGCCGCGACAGCATGTGGAAGAAGCTCGGCCTCACCGATGCCGACGCCGAAACGCCTGACCAGGTTGTCGATCTGTTGGTTCGTCACAAGCAGTTGCTGCAGCGACCCGTTGTCGTGACGGCCAAAAAGGCCATCATCGGGCGACCCAAGGATCGGGTTCGCGCACTGCTCTCGAGCTAGCGACCCGTACTTATCGGCGGCGGCTGCGGCCACCGATTGCCTGCAGGACGAGCAGCAGGAGAACGGCACCGAGGGCAGCCACCAGTATCGACCGCACGTCGAAGTCGTTGATGCCCTTCTCGCCAGCGGCTTGCATCAGTGCACCGCCGATCAGCGCACCGAGAATGCCGACGGCGACTGTGTAGAGGCAACCGCTCTTGTCGTCGTGCGTGATCCAGCGGGCGAGAAGACCGGCCAAAAGCCCGACGACGATCCAACCAATGATGTTCATGCGACCACGTTAACTGTGTGTCCAGTTGCTATTCAGCTCTAGGTCCGGGCACCCCCCGGCGTAGTGTCCCGAGGCGTGGGGAAACGGGCCAAGGCGGACAAACTGCAGACGCCAGGGGCCGGTGGTTGGGGTCTCCTGCGGGCGATGCTGCGCGAGCAACGCGTTGGGCTGATGGCCGGCGTCGCAGTCGGCCTGCTGTGGAGTGCAGGAAAGGTGACGGTCCCCAAGCTGACCAGTCTCGCGGTCGACCGAGCGGTGTTGGGAAACGGCTCGCTGCTGTTCTGGTCGCTCCTCATCGCGGCGGTGGCGGTGATCGCGGGCACGTTCACCGCGTGGCGGCGCTGGTTCGCCTTCCGAGAGAGTCGGCTCACCGAAACAAAGCTGCGCGAGCAGCTCTTCGCGCACATCCTTCGTTTGCACGTCGCCTTTCACGACCACACTCAGACCGGCCAGCTGATGAGTCGCGCCTCTAGCGACCTCCTGCAGATTCAAGGGTTCGTCGTGATGATTCCGATCACGGCCTCCAACCTGATGATGGTCAGCACCATCGTTGTGATCCTGGCCATCCAGCAGCCTTTCCTCGCTCTGGTTGCGCTCGCCCCATTGCCGTTCTTGAACGTTCTGGCCACTCGCTTCTCGCGTCGTATTCATCCCGCAGTGCTTGCGGTGCAGGCCGAGCAGGCGCAGCTCGCGACGGTGGTGGAAGAGGCTGTCAGTGGTGTGCGCGTCATCAAGGGCTTCGGCGCCGAAGGTGTGACGGCGGCTCGACTGAAGGTGGAAGCAGACGACATCCGTGCGGTCTCGCTGCAGTCGGCACGG
>JANOYI010000544.1:0-2933 GCA_031428795.1 Ilumatobacteraceae bacterium
CAGTGCGCGTGGCGTTGTCGAAGTAGGCTGCGCTACCACCGGCATCCACGCTGGCCGAACTGCTGTTGCTGTTGCCAGCCCAACGTCCGCCTTCGCCGGAGATGTACGAGTCGCCAAGGCTGACCACCCACGGGCTGCCCACGCCCGGACCCTCCGCCTGCACAGCCTGCGAGCTGATGGCTGGGAGTGCCAACCCAGCCGACAGCAAAACAACTGCCATTCCAACCTTGCGCATGAACATCCCCTTTGATGTTTTGAACAACTCTGATGTCGAAAGAATCCGCCGCCGCACAACCCCAGTGCGTCGACCGCACCATAGTTACTCCGCAGTAGCTTGAAAAGCATCTGATGAATTCTTGCCGTTCAGCTCACCCGGCGTGACCGGATTCGGACTAGACAAGCAGAGCGGCGAGGGCTTCTAGGTACTCGGCGGGTTCGCAGTCGATTCCTTCGCCGTAAAGCTTGACCTTCGGCTCGGTGCCACTGGGACGGACCTGCACGCGCAGGTTGTCGCCCAGCTGCAGCCGCAGCAGGCCGGCTTCCTCGAACCATTCGACAGCCGTGACCGCGATGCCACCGATCTCGGTGGGCGGCTCGGCTCGCATGCGGGCGACGGCGGCCGCTCCGTCGGCGGGTGCCATGCGCAATGACTTCTCCGCCATCACGTGGCGGCCGAAACGAGCCGTGATCGCATCCAGTCGATCCTGCAGCGTCACGCCTTCGGACGCGGCGAGCGCCGCGACCTCGGCCATCAGCACGGCGGCGGTAATGCCGTCCTTGTCGAGCGGCTGACCGCACACCAGATAGCCCAAGGCTTGCTCGTAACCGAACACGAAGTGCAGCTCGGGGTGCTGCAGAGCGGTGTGACCGATCCACTTGAAGCCGGTGAACGTTTCCAGGCACGTCACGCCATGCGCCGCAGCCATGCGGCCCAACAGCGAGGATGACACGAGCGTGGTGATCACCAGCCGGTCGTCGCCAGTCGTGTGGCCGAGGATGTGGTCGGCCAGCAGCCAGCCGATTTCATCGCCACCTAGGCGGCGCCAGCCACCCTCGGGAGTCGGGATTGCGGCAGCCATCCGGTCGGCGTCGGGGTCGTTGGCGAGCGCAATGAGCGCTCCGGATGAAGCCGCCTGCACCATCAGCAAGTCCATCGCGCCAGGCTCTTCCGGGTTGGGGAACGAGACGGTCGGGAACGTGCCATCGGGCTGCTGCTGCACGGCAACAACCGACGGGGCGGGCAGCCCAGCCCTCTCGAACGCGGCCAGCAACGGAGCGCCGCCGACACCGTGCATCGCGGTGTACGCGGAGGCGACACCGGGAAGATCCGGCAACAAGCGGGCGGCCGGCACGGAGGCCAGATACGCGTCGATCTCCGCAGCGCCGAGGTACGAGATGAGCAGGTCGTCAGCAGCCGACAGCTCAACGGCGGTCGCATCGACCTCATCAATGCACGCCGAAATGTCGGAGTCGGCGGGCGGCACAATCTGAGCGCCGGTACCGAGGTAGACCTTGTATCCGTTGTCGGCGGGCGGGTTGTGCGAGGCCGTGACCATCACGCCCGCTGCAGCGCCAAGCTCGGTGATGTTCCATGCCAACACCGGCGTCGGCACGATCTGATCGAACAACAGTGCCTTCACGCCTCGGGCTGCGCACACGCGTGCGGTGTCGAGCGCGAACGCATCGCTTTTGCGACGCATGTCGAAGCCGATGATCACACCTCGCTCGGCAACGTCGGGAACGTTGGCCAGCAGGTAGTCGACGAGGCCGGCAGCGGCCTGCTGCACGACCAAACGATTCATTCGCTGCGGGCCTACGCCGACGGCCGCACGCAAACCAGCGGTACCGAACTGCAGTCGACCCGTGAAGCGTTCGCGCAGCTCATCGACGGACCCGTGCAGCAGCGCGCCCAGCTCCTCGCGCATGTCCGCATCCGGTTCCGCCACCAGCCAGGCCTCGGCAGTCGTGCGAAGTTCGGCGTCGGTCAACGGTTCAGTAGTCATGGCAGCAGCGTCTTCAGTTCGAGGAGGGGGCGCGGACCCACGTGGGAGATGACTTCAGCAGCGGCGATCGAGCCAAGCTTCGCGCATTCCTCGAGGGGGAGGTCGCGGGTGTAGCCGTACAGGAAACCGGCTGCGAACAGGTCGCCGGCACCGGTGGTGTCGAGCACGTGTGCGACGGGTTCGGCAGCAACAGTGAGCACGCTGTCGCTGCTGATGACGTAGCAGCCGCGAGCGCCGACGGTGATGACGGCCAGGTGGCAGTCACGCTGCACGGCAGCGACGGCGTCGTCGAATGAGTCAAGTTCGTACAGCGACAGTAACTCGTCTTCGTTGCCGAAGAGAATGTCGACATCTTCGGCGACCAGCGAACGAAAGTCGTCACGATGGCGGTCGACGCAGAACGAGTCACTCAATGTCAATGACACCTGGCGCCCGTTGGCATGGGACACGGCCGCAGCACGACGGAACGCTTCCTTCGCCTCCGGTCGGTCGTACAGGTAGCCCTCCATGTACAGCACCCTTCCGGCGGCCACTGTCTCCTCGTCGATGTCCGTCACGCAGAGCAGCGACGACACGCCGAGGTAGGTGTTCATCGTGCGCTCAGCGTCCGGAGTGACCACGATGATGCAGCGCCCGGTTGGTGTCTCAAGGTCGGGTTGCCCGGGGCGGAACTGCACCCCGACGGCACGCAAGTCGTGACCGAACACGTCGCCAAGATCATCGTTGCTGACCTTGCCGATGTACGCGGCCTTGCCACCGAATGACGCCACGCCTGTCATCGTGTTGGCGGCTGAGCCACCGGACATCTCAACTGCGGACCCGAGGGCGCGATAGAGGAACAGTGCGCGGTCGGTGTCGACCAGGGTCATCGAACCCTTCACCAACTCGTAGTCGCTGATGAAGCCGTCGTCGGCATGGCTGATCACGTCG
>JANOYI010000545.1:0-4646 GCA_031428795.1 Ilumatobacteraceae bacterium
GAGGTGGTGACCTCAGCGGCCATCTGGGTGGCGAAGGCACCTAGGGCCACACGGCGGCGCTCACGGTACCCACCAACATCAACTCGCAAGCGAGTGTCGTGATCTCCGAGGCGGCGTTGGGCCGCGACACGAGCGAGATCCTGGACAGCCTGGAGGGTGGTGCCACGGGGGCCCACCAGCAAACCGAGCTCCTGGCCGTGCACGCGAACCTCAAGGTCGTCACCGTCTTCCACCAGCTCAGCGGTACCGGTGAGGCCAAACGCCGACACCAATTCCGTCATGAACCGGACGGCTTCTTCGCCAACCTGATGTGCATCCACGAGTTGCTCCTTGGTATCGCTGTTGTTCGACTGCTTGGCGTTGGCGTTGGCGTTGGCGTCGTCATTGGCGGTGGCGTCGTCATTGGCGTTGGCGTTGCGCACACGAGGCGCCTTGGATGCTGCCTTCGCAACAGGTGCCTTGCTGGCCTTCGTCGCGGCGGCGCGAGGCGCTCGAGGCGCTCGGGCTACCGGCTCGTCATCTGCAGTAGGGGAGCCGGCGGCGGCCTTGTCCGCCTTGTCCGCCTTGTCCGCTTTCTCTGACTTGTCGGCACGCTTACGGTCGCGACGATCAACCTTCTGGCGAGCCTGAGTCGGGCGTACTCGGGCACGCACCCTTGCCTCACCGCGAACACGACCAAAGAGGCCCTGCTTGGGCTCCTCGAGTACCTCGAAGTCGGCATCCTCTTCATGGACGCCCAACTGATCGAGTGCCTTCTCTTTTGCCTCGGCAATTGACTTGCCGGTTGTTTCGACCCATTCCATGCTGTCTGACCTTCTACTTCTTCTTGGGGGAAGGGCCAGAGCCGTCAGGCCGTGCAGCCTTTCCGGTGGAGGCGGGGCGAGATGCCGGCCGCCCGGAGCTGGGGGTTGGCTTGTTCTTCGGCGGGGTCACACGCTTACTGGTCGTGGTGCCGGGGGTCGATTTTGCTGGTTGCTTGGCAGCTGCCAGCTCACGACGGGCGCTCGAGAACATGCCACCGCCGGAGCCGTCCTTCTTCGCGATCTCACGGGCATCCTCGCCGGCGCGCTGCGCCTGGCGGCCGAGCGACTCGTGCCCGTGATAAAAGCGACGGGTGATGTAGAGGTTGAGACCGATACGGAACACCGCTTGCGCCATGTAGTAGATGACCAAACCCGTGAGGTAGAACACCAGGAACACGGCGAAGACCACCGGCAGGTACATCATCAACTTTTGCTGCATCGGGGAGACCGAGGGCGAGACGGCGGCACGGGTGGCGACCATCCGTTGCTGCACGTAGTAGAGGACCCCGAGAGCCACCACCAGCAGGGCATAGACGATGCCGGCACCGAACGACTCGGTGATGACGTTCCAGGGGGTGCGTGCCAGGTCGAGACCGAACGACATCATTTTTCTGTCGCCGACCAACGACTGATACAGCTCAGAAGAAGTGTTGAGGTACTTCGGCGCAAAGGTGCCGTCTGGGCCACGCTTTGTCAACCCGGTCAGCGCATGGAACATGATGAAGAACACGGGCATCTGCAGCAGCAACGGCAGGCACGATGCCAGCGGGTTGACCTTGTGCTCTTGGTAGAGCTTCATCATTTCTTCGTTGAGCTTCTGGCGATCGTTGCGGTGCTCGGCCTGCAGCTTCTTCATCTGCGGCTGCAACTTCTGCATTTCCAGCATGCCCTTGGTGCTTTTCAGCACGAGGGGTGCCGTGATCAGCATCACCACCAAGGCGATGAGGGAAATCGCCAAGATGTAGTTGTGCGTGATGCTGTAGAACCAGGCAAGCAACCGAGCTGGCGGCTCGAAAAACTGAATTGCGATCATGCGAAGAGACCCTCGTCCTGTCGTGATTGGGCTCGAAGTGAGTGAGAAGAATCGGTTGTGTGCTCAGCCAACGGCACTGGGTCCCAGCCTGATGGGCCGAACGGACGGCAACGGGCGAGACGACGAACGGTCAGCCATAGGCCGCGGGCGCTGCCGTGAACCTCGAGGGCCTCGATGGCGTACGTGCTGCATGACGGTGTGAACCGGCACGGCGACGGCCTGCCCTGCACCGCTCGCTGATAAGTCATGACCAAGCGAACTAGCCTTGAACGCGGCGGAGAATTTGCTCCAGATCGAACTGGAGTTCGACGTACGAACGTTCGGCGGCAGCGGGCTGTGCTCCGAACAGGTACATCCCTGCCGGCAGGCCTGCTTCGCGCGACACCTGCTGCAGCATGGCCCGCAGCCGACGGCGAACACGGTTGCGTACTACGGCGGGACCGAGCGCGCGACCCAGGGCGTACGCCACACGCGGCGGTGTGACGGTGCCTGGAGGATCGAGAACGTAGGTGCACCACAGCACTCCGGCCCGAGCGCGCCGCCCTTGGGTGGCGATGCGCGTAAACGCGCTGCGCTCTCGGATGCGCCAGATCAAGCCGAAAGCTTGTGGCGGCCCTTGGCACGGCGCGACTTCAAGATGTCGCGGCCTGCCCGGGTGCTCATACGGTGGCGGAAGCCGTGCTTCTTGGCACGACGACGATTATTGGGTTGGAATGTGCGCTTCACGCAGCTCTCCTCGAGCCACCCTACGGTGGCGGTTCAGCAGGTCGAAAGTTGCCTTGGCGCGCCGCACTACACCAGCCACGCCAATGGCCAAGTGACAAGACTAGGGCCGCGCGCGGCAACGCGGCAACCGGACACGCACGAAGAAGTCTGCGTTACGAGTGACGGCGCGCGCCTGCTAGCGTGCTCAACTCTGTTCTTTGACTTGTCCACATGATGTGGACAAGGATGTGGACAGTGCTCGATCGATGAGAAGGAGGCGCTGGTGAGCGACCATGAGCAGCTGTGGACAGCCGTAGCGCAACTGCTTCGCGCGCAGGTGTCGGAGGCCGTGTGGTTCTCCACCTTCCAAGATGTTGTTGCCCTAGACAGTGACGCGTCCATGTTGCGCGTCAGTGCGCCAAACGCTCACTCACGCGACCGCATTCTGTCGCGGTACCTGCCGCTGGTGAGGGATGCTCTAGAGGAAATCGGGTCCAGCAACCTGCAGTTCGTCATCGAAGTGCAGTTAGCCGACAGCGAGCCACAACTGGAGTGGGCGCCTGAGCCCAGCGGTCGCGAGAGCACCGGGCACAGCACGTCGGGTAGCCACAGCGATCTGCCGTCAGGCAGCAGTAGCACCATCAACATGGCCGATACCGGGGGCATGAACCCGCGCTACACGTTCGAGACATTCGTGAAGGGCGCCAGCAATCAGTTTGCTCTCGCAGCTGCACTTCGCGTTGCTGAGACCCCGGGCCGCAGCTACAACCCCTTGTTCATCTACGGCTCGGCCGGCTTGGGTAAGACTCACCTGCTGCACGCCATTGGCCACTACGTGCACAATCACTACCAGCACGACGTCGTGCGGTATGTCAGCACGGAAACCTTTCTCAATGAGTACGTCGACGCCATCCGTACGAACACCACAGCCAACTTCAAGCGCCGCTACCGCGACATCGACGTGCTGCTGATCGACGACATCCAGTTCATGGAAGGCAAGGAGGGGCTCCAGGAGGAGTTCTTCCACACCTTCAACTCGTTGCACGGCGCCAACAAGCAGATCGTCATCTCCAGTGACCGTATGCCCGACGCCATTCCCACGCTGGAGGAACGCCTTCGCGGCCGCTTCAAGTGGGGCCTCATCACCGATATTCAGCCGCCAGACCTCGAAACCAGGTTGGCCATTCTTCGCAACAAGGCCGAGCGGGATCACAGCCCGGTGCCGGCCGAGACGCTGGAGTTCATCGCGTCGCGGATCACCACCAACATTCGTGAGCTCGAAGGTGCGCTCATCCGTGTCACGGCGTACGCCAGCCTCAACGCGGTGCCCATCAGCACGCACATGGCCGAAGGTCTGCTCAGCGACCTGATGACGGGTTCCTACGTGAAGCCGCGCACCGACGAGGAATTGCTCAACGAGATCGCAGTCATCCTTGGCTACAGCGTCGAGTCATTGCGCGGCAAGAGCCGCCAGCGCCCGCTGGTCACTGCCCGCCAGACCGCGATGTACGTGTTCCGTGAGCTCACTGACCTCAGCTACCCCGCCATTGCTCGTCTGTTCGGCGGGCGGGACCATACGACAGTCATCCACGCAGTCGACAAGATCCAGCGGCTGATGAAGGAACGCAAGCAGATTTACGATCAGGTCACCGACCTCATCCAACGCCTGAAGAAAGCGTGATCGTGGTCGCTGTTTGCCCGCGCAGCCCTGTGGGCGACCTGTGGGTGAGCACTCGCGTTTCCGGGGACAACCCAAAGTTGTCCACCGAACTACATCAGAGTGGTTTTTCATCTGTGCGCGCGTGGGGAAACCGCTGTGTACACACATCTGGCACCTACGCTGGGCAAACACGGGGTTGTGCACAATCCACAGCCCTTATTACCTCTATTACCTTTGTACATCACCCTCCGACGCGAAAGGGAACGCTGTGAAGTTCCGTTGTGAACGTGAAGCTCTCGCCGAAGCTCTGGCTACCGCTGGCCGCGCTGCTACAGGTCGTACTGGCGCACTTCCTGTGCTGTCTGGACTACGCCTGGAACTCACGGGCAATCAGTTGTCAGTCACCGGAACTGACCTCGATCTTACGATTCAGCTGTCCATCGAA
>JANOYI010000546.1:0-3122 GCA_031428795.1 Ilumatobacteraceae bacterium
TCCACCCCGCCATAGGCACGCAACTCCCACGAACCAGGCGTCCGCTGCCGCATCGACCCCGCCGGTTGAATCGCTCGCCCACGCTTTCCCATACCAAAATATCGGACGAGCATTTCCACACCTTGAACAACAACTCTCGGCACGTCGGCCATGGGCACGCAATGGGCATCCCATGGGCACGAACCACCCAAACGCAAGCCAGCGGCCCTTGTAGGGCCGCTGACCTGGTGTTTGTTGGAGCGGATGACGAGATTCGAACTCGCGACCCTCACCTTGGCAAAAAAAAAGAAAGGTTGTGGCAGCGTCCGCTCAGTCCGTCTGTTCCGTCAGAGCCGGCCCAACCGGCAGATTAGTTTCGATGGAGTGCTGCGCATCTTTCTCACACACAACCCCGAGGACCTCGAGGCCTACTATGGGCGGGTGCTGACCGAACTGCGCATGGTCGCCGACGTCGTCCTGAACCCACTCGACCGCGACCTCACCACCGACGAACTCGTCGAACACTCGGCCGGATGCCACGTCGTGATCGCCCATCGTGCGACGCCCGGCGAAGCGGCGCTGTTCGACGGGAACACGGACATGGTCGCGTTCCTCCGGACGGCAGTCGACATCTCCACGATCGACGTGGAAGCGGCTTCACGCAACGGTGTGCTCGTCGCTTGCGCCGACAAGAGCTTTGTGCCGTCCACCGCCGAGATGGCATTGGCGCTGATGCTCGACCTGGCCCGGAAGGTCAGCGAGTCGACGATCGACTACCGCCGAGGCAGCCAGCCACCGCAGCGACCCGGGTTCCAACTGAGGGGCAGAACCGTCGGGCTGATCGGCTGCGGGGCCATCGGCACCTATCTGTGCGGCGCGCTCGTGGCGCTGGGCGTCGACGTGCTCGTCGCCGACCCGTACACACAGGTCAGCGGCGTCGGCATCCGCCAGGTCGAGCTGCCCGAACTGCTCGCCGAGTCTGATTTCGTGCTGCCGCTCGCCGCGTCGACCCCCGAGACCGAAAACCTGATCGACGCCGACGCACTCGCCCTGATGAAGCCGGGCGCGATGCTCGTCAACGTGTCACGAGGTGAGTTGCTCGACGAACACGCCGTGGCCGCGGCGCTCGACACTGGCCGACTGGGCGGCCTGGCGATGGACGTCGGCCGAGCGCCGGACCAGCGCCCGACGCCCGAACTCGCCGCCCGGCCAGGTGTGGTGGCGACACCACACCTCGGCGGTCTGACACCAGAGAACGCGGACGCGCAGGCGAAGAGCAGCGCGGAGCAGGTACGCGCCATCGTGGCCCACGAGCTACCCCCGCGGGCTGTGAACGCCCACCACGCGAGCCGCCTACGAGCCTGGTGGGCCACATGATGGTGGAGCGCATGGCGGTCCGCGGCGCGTGCGACTCCCACGTGCACGTTTACGACCAGCGGTATCCGATCGGTCCGTCGGCGGTGCTCACACCGTCGGATGCCTCGGCCGCCGAGTATCGGGCCGTCCAGTCGGCGCTCGGCCTCGATCGCGTGGTGTTCGTGCAACCGACCACCTACGGAATCGACAACCGATGTCAGCTCGCGGCCGTGGCCGAGTTCGGCGACGCCGCCCGGGCGGTGGTCGTGATCGACCACACCACGACCGACGACGAGCTCGCCGGGTTGACGTCGCTGGGCGCGCGCGGCGCACGTTTCCACATGTTGCCCGGTGGAGCGGTGCCGTGGGAGATCATGCGCCCCGTGGCAGAACTGATCGCAGGATACGGGTGGCACATTCAGCTCCAGCTGAATGGTCGCGAGCTGACTGAACGGCTCGACGCACTCCTCTCCCTTCCGACTCCGATCGTCGTCGACCACGTCGGGCGCTTCATGCCGCCGGTCGAACCCGAGGACTCGGCGTTCAGGGCGCCGCTGACGTTGCTCGACTCCGGACGATGCTGGGTGAAGTTGTCGGCGCCGTACGAGTCGGCGCACGAGGGCGCACCGGACTACCCCACCGTCGCCGCGCTCGCCCACCGACTCCTCGCACACGCGCCCGAACGGATGCTGTGGGCCACGAACTGGCCCCATCCGGGCAAGGTCGAACCGCCGACGCCGTCGCAACTAGCCGAGCTTCGCGATGCGTGGTTGTCGACCGACAAACTGCGCCGCATGGTGCTGGTCGACAACCCCGCCGAGGTCTACGGCTTCGATCCCCTTCCCGACCCCCGTCCGAACACCTTTCCTAACATCCTTTCCCACGCTGAGGCGACCACATGACCGTCGAAAGGTACGCCAGCTATCCGTCGCTCGTCGATCGGACCATCTTCGTCACCGGCGGCGCCGACGGCATCGGCAGCGCCGTCGTCTCGAACTTCGCCCGCCAAGGCAGCAAAGTCGCCTTCGTCGACATCAACGCTGCGCACGCAAGAGCCACCATCGAGCGTTGCGTCGCGGACGGCGTGACCCACACACCGATTTTCTACGAGGTCGACCTACGCGACATCGGCTCACTCCAGACGGCATGCGCACGGGCAATCGACGACCTCGGGGGCGTGACGGTGCTGGTCAACAACGCCGCCAGCGACGACCGCCACACGTGGGAGGACATGACGGTCGACTACTGGAACGACCGCTTGAACGTGAACTTGCGCCACTACTTCTTTGCGATCCAGGCGCTCGCCCCGCAGATGCTCGCTGCCGAGCTCGGGTCAATCGTCAACGTCGGGTCAAGCAGCTACATGATGCAGGAGGATTTCTTCCCCGGCTATGCAATTGCCAAGTCTGGCGTGGAGGGCATCACCCGCACGATGGCCCGCACGTTCGGGCCTCACAACGTGCGCGTCAACACCGTGCTGCCGGGTTGGGTGGCCACCGTACGTCAACTCACCAAGTGGTGGTCCCCGGAGGCTGAGGAGGGCACACTGCACGATCAGGCGATCAAAAAGCGGATCGTGCCCGACGAGTTCGTCCAGATGATCCTCTTCCTCGCCGCCGACGACAGTGGCGGCTGCACCGCTCAGCAGTTCATGGTCGACGGCGGACGCTTCTGATGGGACAAATGACGCGCAACAATTCGGGGTGAGCGCGCCACTACGGGAACTCCGTCTGACGACACGAAGCGAGCACCGAGTCGGCGCTCTGCAACCGAGCGACACGAGAGCG
>JANOYI010000547.1:0-5096 GCA_031428795.1 Ilumatobacteraceae bacterium
CAACCGGGTCGGCGACGCCATTCGGGCCTTCCGGGTTGACGTAGATGAGGCCCATCTGAACGGCGCCCAGCGGGTTCAGCAGCTCGCGGTCTCCGTGGTAACGCTCGTCGCCCAGCCAGGTGGTCTCCGGGCCCCAGTAGATGTCTTCCTCCGGCGCCCAGACGTCCTCGCGGCCGCCGGCGAAGCCGAACGTGTCGAGGCCCATCGATTCCAGGGCGACGTTGCCGGCGAGGATCATCAGGTCCGCCCAGGACAGCTTGCGGCCGTACTTCTGCTTGATCGGCAGCAGGAGTCCACGGGCCTTGTCGAGGTTGCCGTTGTCGGGCCAGCTGTTGAGCGGGGCGAAGCGCTGGGTGCCACTGGAGGCACCGCCGCGACCGTCTTGGATGCGATAGGTGCCGGCGCTGTGCCACGCCATGCGAACGAAGAACGGGCCGTAGTGGCCGTAGTCGGCTGGCCACCACTCCTGCGAGTCGGTCATCAACGCGGCGAGGTCGGCCTTGACGGCTGCCAGGTCGAGCGTCTTGAACTCGGCGGCGTAGTCGAAGTCGGCACCGAGCGGGTTGCCGGCCGGCGAGTTCTGATGGAGCATCTTCAGGCTCAGCTGGTTGGGCCACCAGTGCTGGTTGGCAGTGGCGCCGACAGCCGTGTGCGCGGAGTTCGGGCCGCCCATGACCGGGCACACTGCCGGGCCATCATTGATTTCGAGAACGTTGCCTTCGTCAGTGTGTTCTTGCTCAGTCATTGCTGCTCCTTGTTGAAGATGTGGTGGTTGATGCGGATTCGGATTGTGCGGTGTCGTTGGGTGAGACGGTGCGGCACGTGGGGCAGCGGCCCCAATAGACGACTTCGGCTTCGTCGATCTCGAAGCCGTGATCGTCGTCGGCGGTCAGGCATGGCACTGACCCGACTGCGCAGTCGATGTCGAACATGCTGCCACAGCTGCGGCAGACCAAATGATGGTGGTTGTCACCGACGCGATCCTCGAAACGTGCCGCCGAGCCAGCGGGCTGAATGCGGCGGATGAGGTTCTTGTCGACGAGCACGCCCAGCGTGTCGTACACGGCCTGGCGGGAGATGGTGCCAATCACGGCGCGCACGTCGTCGGCGAGGTCATCGGCCGTCGCGTGGGGACGCATGGAGAGGGCGCGCATGATGGCCAACCGCTGCGCGGTTACCTGTACTCCATGCGTGCGAAGCAGTTGCTCTACTCCATCGGTCGCGTCGATCACGAGAGCATTCAACCACCGATTCTGGACTCAGTCAACTATTAGACCAATCCCGGACAGGACTCTGCCCGAGGGTTCTGTCACGTATGGCGCGCTCGAAACCCTCGGTCAGCCTTTGGGCGACTCGCGAATGAGTGCCGACGTGTCGGAAGAGACTGGCGCAATCAGCAGGCCACACACGAGGTCGATGAGGTGGCTGGTGAACAGTCGATGGTCGGCCCGGCTCTGGCGTTCTCGTGCTCGTGATCCGAGCTCGTTGTGCACGAACCGAATTGCGGTGAAGCGTCGGTGCAATGGACGCCCGAGTGCCTGTGGTGGAGTAAACGGTTCGACCAGTTGGCTCCAGCGGACCAGGCTCGACCGCTGCGTGACCAGGTCGATGACCTCGCGAAAATGTGTGGGGCGCGCGACCAGCTCAGCGGTCAACTGCAGGTACTCGACGCCCTTCCCAGAGCGCAGCAGGTCGGCCAGAGGCACGACCAGCGCGGCGGCCACGGGCCGAAGCTCGCTGACCGATCCGATCTCCTGCAGCATCGCCTGTCGATGCAGATCAACCGATTCGCCGTGGCGATTCAAAAGGTCGCGGAGAAGTCCCTGCCTGTCGTTGAAGTGGTACTGCAGCGCATTGGTGTTGCGTTGGTCAGCGGCACGTGTGATCTCGCGCATCGAGGGCAGCTCCACGCCCTGCTCCGCGAACAAACCAAGCGCGGCGTCGAGCAATGCGGAGCGCGTGTCGGTCACTCGTTCCCGACGATGTGCTCGAGGGCTCCAGCCAGCTTGCGTCGAGCCTCGTCGCGTCGAGTCGGCAGGTGTCCGCTGGGGAACAGGGTGTCGACCGCCTTGTGCTCGCGGAGCACCTGTCGGGCGACGGTGATCTTGTGCACCTCTGTCGGCCCGTCGGCGATGGCCATGACTTCCGCGGCGACCATCCGCCCGACGAACGGCATCTCGTTGGAGACGCCGAGCGCGCCGTGCAGGTGCATCGCCCGCATGACGACATCGTGGTACACCTTCGGCATAGCGACCTTGACGGCGGCGATGTCCTTGCGCACGCGCATGTAGTCCTGGTGCTCGTCGATGAGCCACGCCGTTCTCAGCACGAGCAGGCGGAACTGTTCGATCTCGATCCAACTGTCGGCGATCTGCTCCTGCACGACACCAAGTGACGCCAGCGTTCCCGTGCGGGTCTGACGGCTGAGCGCTCGCTCGCACATCATGTCGAAAGCCTTGCGGACTTGAGCGATGGTGCGCATCGCGTGGTGAATTCGGCCCCCGCCAAGCCGCGTCTGGGCGATAGCGAACGCCTGGCCCTCGCCGCCGAGCACGTGGTCGGCGGGTACACGCACGTCGGTGTACCGCACGTAGCCGTGCGAGCCGTGACCCTCGGGCTCGCCACCCACGCCGACATTGCGCACGATCTCAACGCCGGGGGTCTCCGCCGGCACGACGAACATGCTCATGCCTTGGTACGCGCTGACGTTGGGGTCGGTGACAGCCATCACGATGTAGAAGCTGGCGAAGCGAGCGTTGGACGAAAACCACTTCTCACCGTTGATCACCCACTCGTCTCCGTCGCGAACGGCGCTCGTCGTGAAGAGCGTCGGGTCGGCGCCCGCGTGTGGCTCGGTCATCGAATAACAGGACGAAATGAGACCGTCGAGCAACGGCTGCAGGTACTCCGCCTTCTGCTCTTCGGTGCCGTAGTGGGCGAGAATCTCGGCGTTACCCGAGTCGGGTGCCTGGCAGCCGAAGACCGACGGCGCCCAGCGACTGCGCCCCAAGAGCTCATTGAGAAGCGCCAGCTTCAGTTGGCCGTAGCCCTGCCCGCCGAGCTCGGGGCCCAGGTGCGCTGCCCACAGACCCTGGTCGCGGACTGCCTGCTGCAGTGGACGGACAATTTCGAGAGCGCGCAGGTCCGACTTGTCGTACGGATTGTCCAGCACCAAGTCGAGTGGTTCCACCTGCTCGGTGAGAAACGTGTCCACCCAGTCGAGCTTCTCTTGATAGTCGGCGTCTGTTTTGAAGTCCCAAGTCATGCGTTCGATAGTGACGCACTCGAACGAATAACGCAAGTGCGTTAATTGTTGCGTCTCGACTCTGCAACGCCCTCGCCGAGGTGGCACGCTTCATGCCATGACAACCCGACTGAGTGGAACCGGTATTTGGAGCGGCGCTCTGCGCTATGGCGATTCGGCAACCGCCGCCACGATGTCCACCGAGCTGGAATCGCTGGGCTATTCGGCTTTGTGGCTGCCCGACGTGGGCGGCAAGCTGTTCGAGTCGCTGGGCAACGTGTTGAGCGCGACGTCGAAGGTGACGATCGCGACGGGAATCTTGAACGTCTGGATGCACACGCCCGAAGTGGCTGCCTCCGAGCACGCCGCTCTGCAAGCCGCCCACGGCGGTCGTTTCCTCTGTGGCCTCGGTATCGGCCATCGTCCGTTCATCGACATGGTGATCGCGCCGGGCACGTATCAGAACCCCGTGGAGACCATGGCCAGCTACCTCGACGAGCTGGACGCCGCGGAGGTGCCGATGGCGAAGAGTGACCGTCTGCTCGCCGCTCTCGGGCCGAAGATGCTCGAACTCGCTCGCACTCGTACTGCCGGCACCCACCCGTACCTTGTGACGCCGGAGCTGACCGCCAAGGCGCGTACGGGAATTGGCCCCGCCGGTCTCGTCGCCAGCGAGCAGGGTGTGGTGTTGGACACGAACCCGACGACGGCGCGGGCGACGGCGCGGCTGCACTTGAAGACCTACTTGGCGCTGCCGAACTACTCGAACAACTGGAAGCGCCAGGGCTTCACCGACGATGACATCGCCGATGGGGGCAGCGACCGTTTGGTCGACGCGCTGGTCGTCTGGGGTGATGAGGCGACGATTGCCGATCGAGTGCAGCTGCACCGCGACGCCGGCGCCGACCACGTCTGCATCCAGGTCCTGACCGACGATCCGGCAGGCTTCCCCATCGAGCAGTGGCGGGCCCTGGCCCCGGCCCTGATCAAATAGTTGTCTGGCCCCGGGGCGCTTCAGGTCGCTGGATTACGGCTCGACTGTTGTGTGAGGGTGTGCCATCGACCGCAGTAGCTGCTCGATGAATCGCTGCCATGTCTCACCGTCGGGCGCGTGCTGGCCAGCGCCGCGCTGTACCAGTAATCCGAGGTGAAGCGTCTGCATCAGATAGACCAGCGAGTCGAAGTCGGCGTCGGGGCTTGCGGAGCCGTCGACCGAGGCGCGCTCGATCAGAGGAGCTGCAATCGTGACTCGCCAGCGCTTGCGCATCTCCGCGATCGCCGAAGCCAACGCTGGCTCGCGACGTGCCGCGATGAATGCTTCCAAATGCATCGCTTCTTGGTCGTCGAGCGGCTGATCGGCGCGGCTTGACTCAGCCAGCATCTCCGCGACTGGTTGTTCGCTGAAGCGGTTGGCAAGCGAGTTCTGCTCGACCTCTGCCAGTACCGCAGCCAGTAGCAGCTCGTCTTTCGATGCAAACCGTCCGTACACCGCGCCACTGGAGAGGCCCGACTCGCGGACGATATCCATGATCTTCGTGCCGTCATAGCCCTTGGACGCGAACACGCGACCGGCCGCTGCAAGCAGCTGGTCGCGCAGCGGGTCGGCGCCCGGTGAGGGGGCAGGTTCGCTGTTCAGTTGGCAACTTCGAGGATGCGAATGGGCAGCTCACGCGGGCCACGGATCTGGCCGACGCTCCAGCGAGTGTCGCCGGCCAACTCGAAGCTGGGGAAGCGCTTGATGAACTCCTCAATAGCGACCTTGAGTTCCAGGCGAGCCAGGTTGGAGCCCAGGCAGCGGTGGATACCCAGCCCAAATGCGGCGTGGCGGTTTTCCTCGCGGTCGACGATGAAC
>JANOYI010000548.1:0-5417 GCA_031428795.1 Ilumatobacteraceae bacterium
GCCGCGCTGCGCCCGGCTTTGACGACGATGATCGGCTTGGCCCTGGAGATCCTGCGGGCGATGCGACTGAATCGGCGCGGGTTCCCGAACGACTCGAGGTACAGCAGGATCACATCCGTTGCCGGGTCGTCCTCCCAGTACAAAAGCAGGTCGTTGCCGGAGATGTCGGCCTTGTTGCCGACCGACACGAAGTTGCAGACACCCACACCGAGTTCATCGAGGTGCGCCAACATCGACAGCCCGACCGCACCCGACTGGGACACGAACGACACACGCCCCGGGAGTGGCAGCACCCTCGCGAACGTGGCGTTCATCCGAACCTCAGAAGCTGCGTTGAGGAGTCCCATGCAATTCGGGCCAATCAGCCGGATCCCGTGAGCGCGGGCCATCTCGACAAGGCCGGCCTGCGCCTGGCGTCCCGTCTCGCCGGTCTCGGCAAACCCGGCCGAGATCACACAGACCGCACGCACACCGAGCCGTCCGGCTTCATCGACCACCCCGGGAACGGCGTGGGCGGGGACGCAGACCACGACCAGATCGGGCACCGTTGGACAGTCCGACAAGCACCGGTAGGCGGCGACACCTTGGACAGCGCCAGCCGTGTGGTTGACCGGATAGACGACACCCTCGAACTGTCCGGCGAGCAGGTTGGCGAACACCAGCCCCCCGATGGAGTCGCGATCGCGGCTGGCCCCGACCACCGCGATTCGTTCCGGTCTCAAGAAGCACGACAGCGCCGCCTGCGCTGCTGCTTTCTCGTCCCGAGCGACCGCACCGAGGAAGACGTCGGTCGGTTGCAGGTCGACTGAGGCGTGCACGGTGTTGCCGTCACGGGCACGATCGACGTGCAGGCCAATGTCTTCCAGAATGGCAAGCATCGCCGTGTTGTCAGGCTCAATCTCGCCGTGAAAGGTCCGAACACCCTGATCGTGCGCTGCCTCGGCCAGTGTCCGGATGAGCAGTGTCGCCAGCCCGCGTCTTCGAAGGTCGGGTGCGACAACGACCGAGAACGATGCCGTTGACGGGTCGGCCCCCAGGCGATCGCATCTCGCCGCACCCACAACCGCGCCCAGGTCGCCGGGCCCGTTCGTGGCGGCCACCACGATCTGAGCACCGTGACCTAACGCGGGCGGCACGACGGCTGCGTCGAGAAGTGCGAGCAGCGCGTCGAGCCGGCCCATCTCTGTCGGTCCCAGCTCGCGGACCGACACCTTGGTGCCGTCGTCGAGTACCGCTTCCATTCGCCCGATCGTCACCCTCGTTGCTCCATTCGATTGGGCCAGTGCCGTCAAGCTACTCGTCGACCGCAGCACCACGTTCGTCGGCGTTCGAGTGTCGGTGAGTTCCAACGGTCGGTGCACGGTTCCGGTCATGATGACCGGTGGTGGTCAACAGCACCCGCCGACTGATCAGAGATACCGGCGTGCTGCTGGTGAGCCGGGCAGCCGAGGTCTTGCTGGCCGCGACCGCATGAACGGACACCTCCCGTCAACGGTGCAGCAATCATCGAACTCGGTCCAGCACAACACCGCGCGTGGAGGACGTTTGACCCTATGCCGGAAGTGAACGGCGGGTGACAAATGGGGAATGGCGCGGCACTTGTCGCGGGCCCAGACCGCATGGGGGGAGAGGCAATGGAGGAGAGCATCAGGCTCGGCCGGATCGCTGGCGTCTCCATTGGCTTGAACTGGAGCGTGCTGCTCGTTGCGTGGCTGTTGAGCTGGAGTCTGGCCAGTCACCGGCTGCCAACGTCGTACCCGGGATACAGCACAGGGGCGTATTGGGTGGCCGGCGTCGGCACCGCACTGGTGTTCTTCATGTCCCTGATCGCGCATGAGATGGGCCACGCGCTTGTCGCTCGCCGACACGGAGTTCGAGTCGAGGGCATCACGCTGTGGTTGTTCGGTGGCGTCGCCAAACTCGACGGCGAAGCCGCTACACCCACCGCCGAGTTCCGAATCGCCGCGGTGGGGCCGGCCGTCAGCGTTGCGTTGGCAAGGCCTGTTCGGGGGCAGTGCCCTACTGCTCGATGCGGTCTCGGCCCCGTCGTTGATGGTGGGCGCCGCGACATGGCTCGCGACGATCAACGTGATTCTCGCCGTGTTCAACCTGATTCCTGCCGCCCCGCTTGACGGAGGCCGGGTTCTGCGGGCGTTGCTGTGGCGACGATCAGGCAATCGAATGCAAGCCACGGTGACCACCGCGAGCGCCGGCAGGTTCTTCGGTTACCTCCTCATCGTTGTCGGGGTCTTGGAGTTCGCTGCCGGCGCAGGGCTGGGAGGCGTGTGGTTTGTGTTCCTCGGCTGGTTCGTGTTGAATGCAGCCAACGCCGAACGGGTCTACGCCGTCGTCAACGACGCCCTTGCCGGTGTCCGTGTGCGCGATGTGATGTCGCCTGATCCGAGTGTCGTGTCCGAGTCCCTGACCGTTGGCGAGTTCCTCGAGGACCACGTCATGCGGCACCGCTGGTCGGCGTTTCCGATCACCGCCAACGACGGTGTGATCACCGGGTTGGTCACCCTCGGCCAGGTCAAGTCCGTACCCGCATCGGCACGACCCACCACGCTCGTGCGAGACATCGCCTGCCCGATCGGGCAGACCGCACGGGCGAGCCCCGACGATGCCGTTACCGACCTGATAGAACGGCTCTCGACGTGTTCAGATCGTCGTGCCCTCGTGTTCGACGGCGACCGGCTCGTCGGGATCGTGTCTCCCACCGACATCGACCGGGCAGTCGAACTGGCCGTGCTCCGCACCAGCCGGTGACGTCCGGTTCATTCAGGCGAGCCGAACACGTTCGAGATGGCGCGGGACGACTGCGTCCCAGTCGAGACGATCCTCGATCGCGTCGTGAAGCGCACTCGACGAGTCCGGCTCACCGTGCACCAGATAGGCCGTGTCAGGTGGCCGAGTGGCCGAGCCCAGCCAGCTCAGCAGCTCGTCGTGATCGGCATGCACGGAGAAGCTGGGTATGTCGACCACCTCGGCCCGAACACGCACATAGCCGCCGTACATCTTGATCTCCGACTGCCCGTCGGCCAATGCCCGGCCTCTCGTACCAGCCGCCTGAAAGCCGACCAGGATCACCGTGTTGCGTCGATCGGGTAGGAGACGGGCAAGGTGATGAAGCACCCGACCACCCGTCGCCATACCTGAAGCCGACACGATGATGACCGGGAAACGCACATTGGCAATCGCTTTGGAGTCCTCCACATCGCGTACTTCGATCAGCTGACCGGTGTCGAACGGGTCATCGTGATCGTGCCACTGAGGCAGCACATCCGCCGCGCCCTTGCGAACCGCGTCTCGATAGACCGCAAGTGCACGTAACGCCATTGGGCTGTCCACGTACACCGCGAGACGGGGGATCTCACCTGCCTGCATCAGCTCGCGCAGGTGGAACAACACCACCTCGGTCCGATCCACAGCGAACGCGGGAATGAGCACGCTGCCACCCCTGGCAGCCGTGCGGGTAATCGCGTCGCGAAACCGGTCCAACGCCCCCGCGTCGTCGTGCAGCCGACCACCGTAGGTTGATTCCATCACGACCACATCCGCCCCGTCGGGCGGCGCCGGTGGCACCAACAGCGGATGGTTCATTCGACCGAGATCACCGCTGAACAACACCGTTCGGCCGCTTGCGGTGAGCCGGACCGTTGCCGTCGCCGAACCCAAGATGTGACCGGATGGCCGCAACTGAACCTCGATTCCCGACGCGAGTTCGACCCATTTGTTGAATGGTTTGGCGTCGATCTGGTCGAGGGCGCTGATGGCGTCGGCCTCGGTGTACAACGGCAGTGCAGGGTGGTGCTTGGAGAACCCCATTCGGTTCGCATGCTCGGCCTCTTCTTCCTGCAGGTGGCCGCTATCGGGGAGCACGATCGCTGCTAGGCGAGCGGTGCTGTCGGTGCACACCACCCGCCCACGGAAACCCTCCCGACACAACCGGGGCAGGTAGCCAATATGGTCGATGTGCGCGTGGGTCACTACGACCGCGTCGATCGACGCCGGGTCAAGCGGAAACGGTGCCCAGTTCCGCAGCCGCAGCTCCTTCAAGCCCTGAAACAGACCACAGTCGACGAGGACCCGGGCGTCGGGCGTGTCGATCAGGAAGCGGCTGCCCGTCACTGTGCCAGCAGCCCCGAGGAAACTGAGCATCGGTACCGCCGGACGAGGCCACGCAGGGTACGACGCCTCCTCCACGATCTGCCGACCATACGCACTCGCTGACTTCGCGCGACTCATCGTTCTTCCTCGGGTGACGATTCGATTCGACTTCGATCGGGTAGCGGGACGATCACAACGGGGCAGTCGCTGTATTGAGCCAGATAGCTGGCGACGCTCCCCATGAGTAGGACCTCAAGTGGCCCGATCCCGCGCGCGCCCACCACGATCATGTACGCACTGCTCTGACGAGCCACCTGCCTGAGCAACACGCGCGGATCGAGCGCGGTGACCACCGTGCGACATTCGATACCTGCCGCAGCGGCCACCTGGCGCTGACCGTCCACGATGGCTCGAGCATCACGTAGGAGAGGTTCGAAGACCGCACCGGCCAACTCGCCGATCGGGGAAATGAACCCAGACACCGCGATGATCGATGCGCCCGTCGCCTGCGCCACCGTGACTGCCCACTGCATCGCAGCGACGGAGTTTGCTGAGCCGTCAACCCCGACGATGATCGGTCCGGGTGCACGGGCCGGCTCTGGCGGCACGATGATCACCGGGCACGGCGCGTGTTCGGCGAGGCGCCGGCTGACCGAACCCAGCAAGCGGCCGGAGACGGAGCCGAGACCTCGCTTGCCCACCACGAGAGCGACGGGCTGCATGTTCTTGGCCGCCTGCAAAAGAGCGAAATCGGCCGGTCCTCGTTCAGCCGACACCTCTGCATGCTCCGCATCCGCGCCGAGCACTTCGCGCATGAACTCAATCACCTTGCCAGCAACATCGGCATCAACCTCGTCAGGACCACGCAACGCCGGCTGGCCCGGCAGAATCACCAGCGACGGATACTCCCAGGCTCGCAGCACGCACAACCGATCGCCCATCGCGGCGGCGAAGTCGTACCCCCACCGCAGCGCGACGCGAGAGCCGTCCGACCCGTCGACTCCGACCAAGCACACCACCGCGAACCTCCTGGTTGGCCGGGCACGCTCATTGAATCCGACCTCCCTTAGATGATGGAACTCCCACGCCTGGAATCGCTAGTGCCAAACGTCCTTGCCAGCGAGGGTTCCTCACGTCACCAACCCGCGAGGGCGAACGGGGTGATTCGCATCCCGACTTGGAAGGCACCGTCGAGCGCGATGGTGCAACGATTGCCTTCGAGGTCTACGAGCGAGCGGGGGCTCCGACGTTGTTGCTCACGCAGAGCTGGCAGATCATCCACGCCCGCCACTGGAAGTTCATGATCCCCT
>JANOYI010000549.1:0-7939 GCA_031428795.1 Ilumatobacteraceae bacterium
CCAGAACGTTCCCGTGACGGCAAAGCGCCACCCCCATGTGATGACGGACACGACAAAGCCGGCGACCACGGCGACGGCGACGGCGACGACCATCACGATCACGCCGACCAGGTAGCCGATGAGGTGACGGCGGGCAATCGACGGCAGTACCCGGCCGACACCTCGAGGTCGACTCCGCTGCGGTTGTAGTGCTGGCGCGTGCACGTCTTACAGTCGACGAACGTATGCATGAGTTCTTCGACGACATCGTTCCCCATCCAGAAGGCGTCGACTCAGAGAGCCAGCTGATCCACGAACGCGCCTATGTGGTGCGCGCCTATCGCAAGGACGCCAACACGTTGTGGCTGCGCGGCGCTGTGCGCGATCAGAAGCCTCCGGGCCTCTACGTGCCTGGCGACCCCGAGCCCTTGACGGTGCACCACATGATCGTCGACTTACACATTGCGATTCCGTCGCTCGAGATCATCTGGGCCAACGCAGCTCTCGAAACCCACCCGCACAGCAATTGTCCCAAGATCGAAGACCACTACCAGAATCTGGTGGGCCTCTCCATCGCACGCGGTTTCACGCACAAGGTGCGCGAATTGTTCGGTGGGCCACGCGGGTGCACGCACACCACGGCGTTGCTGCAGGCGATGGCCCCGGTCGCAGTGCAGTCGATCTGGTCGTTCCGGGCCGCAGCTGCCCGAGAGGCCGGAGGCGGTGGTCGACCGAACTTCTCGTCGCCCGAAGAACGCATGCGCGGCATGGCGATGAACCTCAATACCTGCCACATCTGGGCCGAGGACGGCGACCAAGTCCGTGGCATCCTGGCCGGCGAGCCGATGGAAGTGCCCGTGTGGATCGAGAAGCGCTACGCCCAGCTGGGCCTCGACCACACCGCCTGGCGCATCGAAGCCTGACCCCAGCTCGTCGGGAGATGGCGGTCTATCGGCGTAGATCCCCGACGACGGAGTCCGCATCAACGCCTGCTTGGCGGAGGATTCCTCCAAGAGTTCCCCGCTTCACTTCACGATGAAGTGGCACCACGAAGCCTGCGGTACCCCGCCGGAGCATGACATGGTTGCCCCGCTGGCGGACGACAACGAAATCGAGGCGCTCAAGAGTGCGCACGACTTCAGCCCCCGATACGTGAGGAAGGTCAGGCAACGTCAGCGATGCGAAACGTTGTGACAACGGGCCGCTCACCGAGCGGCAAAGGGAACTCTTCTAGATACAGCGAAGTGGCCTCTGCAAGGTTGCTGAGTGCTTCCGCCTGGGTCTCACCCTCAGAGGCCGTACCTGTCTCGGGGTTCAGTGCACTGAACCCGCCTTCCGGCGCGGCCCATACGATCGCTGTCAGTTCGACGGCTTCCTCCTGATGGCCACGCATGTTCCCCATCTAACAGGCACGCGTCGGAATTCGCAAGCAACCGCAACTCACCGTCGACGGCCGACACCCTGCATAACCGGTGGTTGAAAATTCGGTGTGGTGCGTAGATGGCCATCGCCATCGTCAGCGGTTCCGCAGCTCATCCCGCAGCGACTCGAGGTACGGCAGCCCCATTTGGTCCTTGGGTCGGTTGGCTGCGCGCTTCGAATCGATGATGTCGTACAGCGAGGCGATCCGAACGGAAAGGCCGTCGGCGATCTCGACGAACAGCGCATGGGCACTCCACTCGACGAACCCACCCAATCCTCCCGATGGGGTGAACGTGAGGTCGACGTCGCCCAGGTCGGTAACAAGGTTGAGCATGACAGGCATGTTCGCGAGGAAAGGACCATCGATCGGCGCAGGCACCGGATCGCCACCCGTGCGGATCATTGCGTTCATGCGGCGCAGCGCGCGGCCGAGCCGATCGAGGTTGTCCTGTTCGCGTGACGGCACGACGTCGATGACCTGCGTGGGTAACGAAGAGCCATGCACCACCGACGCAAACCCGCCGACAATGACGTAGGCGACGTCCTCCTCGTTCAGGATCGCGCAGATGCGTACGGGATCGAACATCAGCGTGCCCGCCGAAGCGAGGCTTGGGCGTGACGCTGGATCACGAGCATCGTGTTGGCCGCCTCCACCATCGAGCGAACACGCTCGGGCACGGTCATGGCAAGCTGTCGACGGATCTGACTCACGTCGACTCCCCGGCTGTCCTCGATCAGCGGCGCCTGCTCCATGCCGCCAGCATACGAGCGACGCCCTCACCCCCGCTTGAGATCGGCGACCAAACCTTCGCTGGCCGCGACCAACTTGTGCGGCTCGATGCCGAACACGTCGTGCCACGTTCCGGCCGCGGCCCAGACTTCGTCGTACTGCAGGAGCTCGGGGTCGATGAACACGCGCAGGTGGGTTGTGTGGCCGAAGGGCGGCACGCCACCGATCGGAAAGCCCGTCGCTGCTCGTACAGCATCTGCATCGACTCGCGCGCACTTCGAGCCACCCGCAGCCACAGCCAGCTTCGTCTCGTCGAGTTGATTGGCCCCGCTGACGTAGGCCAACACAATCTCACCGTCGACGCCGAAGATCAGGCTCTTCACGATCTGGCCGACCTGCACACCAATCGCGGCCGCAGCGTCGGCTGCAGTCTTGGTGCCCTCGGGGAACGAGCACGGCGCAATGGTCAGGCCTCGATCCGCGGCAGCCTGGACCACGCGGGCGACGTTGGGGTGCATTGGGGAGGACATGATTCGCCGACTGTAGCGGTGACGAACTCCACGTTGGCGATAGCCGTCTTCTCCCCTACCCTTTGCTCACGAAGGGGAGTATCCCACCACTTCGTTGTCGTCAGTACGGCTTACACGCCCGGCAACGAGAGCCTCGCGAGGCTGGGAGAGACCTTCGGTGCCAGTCACTCGACCGAGTTCCGAAGGAATCCAATTGCTCACCATCCCTGCTCCACCCGGCCGTAGCGCTGCGAGCCCCGCACACCTTTTCGACGCGTCGCTTGTTGCGGCATCCCTGACCGTCGACTCGTCGGTCGGTCTCAGCGATGTCGAAGTGGCCTCCCGTCTCGCCGCTCATGGTGCCAACGAACTCGCCGCAACTCCGCGGACTCCGGCCTGGCGTCGGCTGCTCGCACAGTTCACCGATCTGCTCATCCTCATCCTCATCGGCGCAGCGGTTGTTGCGTTCGTAGTGTCAGGCGAGTTGAAGACGCCGCTGGTCGTTCTCACCGTGGTTCTTTTCAACGCCGTCATCGGCTTCGTGCAAGAGAACCGGGCAGAGCGCTCACTGGATGCGCTGCGCAGCATGCTGGTGTCGCAGGCGCGCGTGCGTCGCAACGGGCAACTGGGCTACGTGGCAACCGGTCAGTTGGTCGCCGGCGACATCGTGCTGGTGGAGGCCGGCGATCGCATTCCGGCCGACGGTCGGCTGCTCATCGCAAACAACCTCGAGATCGAGGAGGCCGCGCTCACCGGTGAGAGCAGCCCCAGCGAGAAAAACACCGCCGTCATCGACCGCACCGACGTGCCCATCGGCGATCGTCACTGCATGGTGTTCATGAACACCACCGTCACTCGCGGCCGCGGCGAAATCGTGGTCACCGCCATCGGCATGCACACCGAGATCGGCCGCATCGCCGGCCTGTTGCGCAGCACGGAGAGCGAGCGCACACCCTTGCAGGTGCAGCTCGACCGGCTCGCACACAGCCTCGCCAAGCTGGCAGGCGTCATCGTCGCACTCGTCCTTGTCATTGGGTTGGCACGCGGCGAGGCAGCGAGCGATCTGCTGCTCACCGCTGTCGCGCTCGCTGTCGCCGCCATTCCGGAGGGGTTGCCGGCGGTCACCGCCGTCACGCTGGCCCTCGGCGTCGGCAAAATGGCCAAGCGCAATGCCATCGTCAAGCGGCTCGCGTCGGTCGAGACGCTCGGCTGCACCAGCGTGATTTGCAGCGACAAGACCGGCACGCTCACCCTGAACGAGATGACCGCGGTCGAACTGATCACACAACTGCGATCACATGCAGTGAGCGGCCGCGGTTACGGACCTGAGGGCAAGATCGAGAACTCGGCCGATGACGACCCGGTATCGCTGAACACGGCCGTCACCGCAATGGCACTCTGCAACGACTCCGAGGTACGACTTGATGATGGCGACTGGTCGCTCGTCGGCGACCCCACCGAGGGCGCGCTGCTGGTGCTGGCCACGAAGGCTGGCGTCGACGTGGGTGACCTGCGCGCACGCCACCCGCGACTGGCTGAGGTGCCGTTCGACTCGGCCAACAAGTTCATGGCCACGGCACACGAGATGGTCACAGCCGGAGGCGAACGAGTGGTGCGCCTGATCGTGAAGGGCGCCCCCGACGTGCTGCTGCGCCAGTCCGTCACCGTCATCGACCACGACGGTGCGATGGCATCGATCGACGCCCACCGAGACGAGATCGAGGCGCACAACGAGCGCCTTGCAAGTCGCGGCTTGCGAGTGCTCGCCGTTGCCCAGCGCGAGTTCTCCAGCGACACCTGGGCCGAGTTCGAGTCCAGCTCGGCCTCCACCATCGACCTCGTCGACGATCTCACGCTGGTCGCGCTCGCCGGGATCGTCGATCCGCCTCGCCCGGAGGCGCGCGCTGCCATTGCGGAGGCCAATCAGGCTGGCATCACCGTCAAGATGATCACCGGCGACCACGCAGGCACCGCTGCCGCAATCGGGCACGAGCTGGGCTTGGTCGGCGAAGCCGTTACCGGCGCCGACCTCGACGGCATGGACGACGACGAGCTCGATCGCCGCATCGACGACATCACGGTGTTCGCCCGTGTGGCGCCCGAACACAAGATGCGTCTGATTGGAGCCCTGCAGCGACGCGGCAATGTGGTGGCCATGACCGGTGACGGCGTGAACGACGCGCCAGCGTTGAAGAAGGCCGACATGGGCATCGCGATGGGCATCACCGGCACCGAGGTCTCGAAGGAAGCCGCCACCATGGTGCTCACCGACGACAACTTCGCCACCATCGTCACCGCCGTGGGTGAGGGTCGAGCGATCTACGCCAACATCGTCAAGTTCGTGCGCTTCCAGCTCAGCACCACGCTGGGCTTCGCGCTGCTGTTCCTGCTGTCGTCGGCGTTGGGTGTGGCGGGCGGCAAGCCGTTCACCGCCATCGCCATCCTGTGGGTGAACATCATCATGGACGGTCCGCCCGCCATGGCCCTCGGCGTCGATCGTGCCGACAGCGACACCATGCTGCGCAGCCCGCGGCCGCGGGACGAGCGCATCCTCACTCGCAGTAGGTGGGTGGCTGTCGGAACCAGCGCCACCGTCATGGCACTCGGCACGCTTGCAGTGCTCGAGTGGGCCCCGGGCGCAGCTGTCGATGCGGGTACGGCATCGGTGGCCGGCACCATGGCCTTCAACACGTTCGTGCTCTTCCAGTTCTGGAACATCCTCAACGCCCGTCACGACACGCGCAGCGTGTTCCACCGCGACACATTGGGCAACCGTTGGCTATGGGCTTCGTTGGCCGCTGTCCTGGCGCTGCAGGTAGGCGTCACCCACGTGGGCTTCATGCAGAGCCTGTTCGACACGACTTCGATCTCGCTCACGCAGTGGCTGGTCTGCGGTGCCGTCGCCAGCAGCGTGCTGGTCGTGGAAGAGATACGCAAATTCATCGCCCGCCGAAACCTTCTCGAGGAGAACAAATCATGATGTGCCCCACCTGCCCCGAATACGTCCTGGTCATGGCCGACCGTGCCGGCATCGAGATCGACTACTGCCCGAACTGCCGCGGCGTCTGGCTGGATCGCGGCGAACTCGACAAGATCATCGAGCGTTCGGCAGCGCAGCCGCAGTCGGCCCGCCGCGACTCGAAGGACGACGACGAGCGCTACGAAAGGCGCGACGACAAATCCGACCGCAAGTACGACGACAAGTACGACGACAAGCACGACAGCAAGTACCCGCGCAAGAAGAAGTCATCGTTCCTCGGCGAGATTTTCGACTTCTGAAACCTTCACAACTCTCGATCCCTGAAAGGGAAACCACACTCGATGTTCAAGAACACCATGAAGACCACAGCGCTGCTCGCCGGCCTCGGCGGTCTCATCGTTGCCGTCGCCGGCATTCTCGGCGGCGGCAGCTCCACCTCACTCACCATCGGCCTGCTGCTGGCCTTTGTGATGGTTGGCGGCTCGTACTGGTTCAGCGACAAGCTGGCCATCAAGTCGGCCAAGGCGCAGATCATCCAGCGTGAGCACTCGCCCGAGTTCTACGACATCGTCGCGTCGCTCTCTCAGCGAGCCAATATGCCCATGCCTCGCGTCGCCGTCTCGCCGAGCGACCAGCCCAACGCCTTCGCGACCGGTCGCGGACCGAAGAACGCCGTCGTGTGCGCCACCACCGGATTGCTGCAGAGCATGCCGCGCCATGAGATCGAGGCCGTGATGGCTCACGAGCTGATGCACGTCAAGCACCGCGACATCCTCATTGGTTCGGTGGCTGCGGCTGTCGCTACTGCCATCAGCTACGTGGCACAGATGGCCATGTTCGCGAGCATGTTCGGCGGCGGCAGTGACGACGAGGACCGCCCCAACCCGCTAGCGATGCTGCTGATGGCACTGCTCGCACCCATTGCTGCCAGCCTCATCCAGATGGCCATCAGTCGGTCCCGAGAGTTCGAGGCCGACCGCGGCGCTGCCGAGCTACTGGGCAGCGGCGACGCACTGGCAAGCGCACTCGAACGAATCGAAGTGCTCGCGGCGCGACGCCCGATGTCGGTCGCGCCCGCGCAAGCGCAGGCATACATCCACAACCCGCTCAACGAGCTGCGCGGAGGCCGCAACGGCAACATGGCTCGCATGTTCAGCACTCACCCCGCAACCGAGGAGCGCATCGCCCGCTTGCGGGCGATGTGACCGTCAAAGGGCGAAGAGGTCGTCGAGCGAGCTTGTCGCCGGCGGGGCGCCTTCGGGCTCGCCGCCGGTGAAGGCTTCGTAGCCGTCGGCCTCCAGCTGATCGGCCAGCTCGCGGCCGCCACTGGCGACGATGCGGCCCTTGACCAGGATGTGCACGTGATCGGGGTGCAACTCTTCCAGCAGGCGGTTGTAATGCGTGATGGCGAGAACACCGAGCGGCTCGTGGCCATCGCCGGTCTCGTTGGTGGCGTCTTCAACGCGGCGGGCGCAGTCGCGCAGCGCGTCGATGTCGAGACCGCTGTCGAGCTCGTCGAGGATGGCGATCTTCGGTGCCAGCAAGGCCAGCTGCAGCGTTTCGTTGCGCTTCTTCTCGCCACCTGACAGGTCGACGTTGAGCGAACGATCCAGCAATGCCACCGGGAAGTTGATGCGGTCTGCTTCGGCGGTGATCTCATCGGCGAGGCCATCGATGCTGCGACCGCGGGCGCGGAACGCCTCGACCAGCATGTCGGTGAGGCCAACGCCCGGCACTTCGCTTGGGTACTGCATCACCAGGTGCACGCCCGCCTGGGCACGCTTCCATGCTGGCAAGGCCAACAAATCGACGCCGTCCAGCAGCACTTCGCCAGCGTGAACCGAGTAGCCGGGCTTGCCCATGATGACCGCGCTGAGCGTGCTCTTGCCGGCTCCGTTGGGGCCCATCACGGCGTGCACTTCGCCCGAGCGAACGACGAGGTCGATGCCGTTGAGAATCTGCTTGCCAGCGACGGAGGCGACGAGGCCTTTGATTTCGAGCGTGCTCATGACGAGGTCTCCATGCCGTTCTCGGTGCCGTTCTCGATACTGATCTCGACGTTGCCGTCGATCACACGGGCCACGAACACCGGCACTGGGCGCACGGCGGGAAGTGTCTGCGGCTCGCCCGTTTCCAGGCTGAACGAGCTGCCGTGCTTCCAGCACTCCAGCTCCTTCTCGTCGCACAACACTTCGCCTTCGCTCAGCGAGACCTCACCATGGCTGCACGTGTCGCCGATGGCGTATACGTCGTCGCCAATTCGCACAACGGCAACGGCGACGCCATTGATGTCGAAGCGGGTGGCACTTCCGGGCGCCA
>JANOYI010000550.1:0-1994 GCA_031428795.1 Ilumatobacteraceae bacterium
GAGTCAGGCCGTGCCGGTGCGGAGCAGGAGTCCGACGAACAGGGCTCCGATCGACAGCAGTGCGCCCAGAGAGCCACCGACCGCCTTCGCCGCGACAGATGCACCGAACTGGTGGATCGCGACGAAGACGCCAGCACCCGATGCGAGGGCGATGTGCAGCAGCACAGTGCCCTGATACGCCGACGAAGTGTCGGTGATGTCGATGGCCATGATGTTCCACATGCCGGTGAGCACCAACACGCCGAAGGCCGGCCACGCGAGCCGCGCGAACGCCTGAGCCACCGGCTTGGTGGCCTGGGGCGCTGCCTTTCGCAGCGCGGGCACCACCCCGGCCAATGCAAACTGCCCGCCGACCCAGATTGCAGCCGCGATCACGTGGAGAAAGAGGCGAAAGGTGTCGAGCGTGGGGGAGAGCATGCCGACAGGTTAGGAAGCAACGAGGGTTGCGAGCACATCGCTGGCAGCAAGACCGCGATCGTCGAACACCGTCGACAGCTCTGTGCGGCCGCCGCTCATTGCCGCTGCGGCCACACCGATTGCGGCCTGGAGGTCGCGGATGTTGCGTGGCGGCGGGAAGTACTCGTCCTCGTCGGTGACCCTCAGCAACTCGACTCCATGGGTCGGCGCGAGGCGGGCGATGACGGCCTCGACCAGCTCCTCGGGGGCGGAAGCGCCAGCGGTGACACCGACCGTGCCGTGGAGCGTGTCGGGTAATTCCTCAGCGCCGTTGACCCGGTACACCTGCGGGCAACCGGCCTCGATAGCCAGCTTCTCCAGGGCGCGGGTGTTTGACGAGTTCGCTGAACCGATGACCACGATTGCGTCGCAACGTGGCGCCATCGCCATGAGCGCCGATTGGCGGTTGGTGGTGGCGAAGCACAGGTCGCTGCGCCCCGGCGACCACACCTGCGGATATCGCTCGCGAACAGCGACGGCGACGCCTTCCCAATCGCGATGCGACAGGGTTGTCTGCGCGAGTAGCGCGACCGGCTCGTCGAAGGAGGGGAGTGCCAGAACCTCCGCCACGCTTTCGACCCGGCTGATGGAGTCGGGAGCGACCGCCATCGTGCCCACTGCCTCCTCATGGCCCTCGTGGCCGACGTAGACAATGCGGAAACCCTTGCCGGCGCGCACCTTGACCTCGTGGTGGACCTTGGTGACCAGCGGGCACACCGAATCGACGACATAGCTGCCCCGACTGCGGGCAGCGGCCACGACCTCGGGTGCCGAACCGTGGGCAGACAACATGATCGGCATACCCTCGGGAACCTCGTCGATGTCGTCGACGAAGATGACACCCTGCGCCTCGAAGCGCTGCACGACGATCTTGTTGTGCACGATCTCGTGGTAGCAGTACACGGGCGTGTCGTGCGTGCGCACCATCCAGGCGAGTGCCTTGATGGCCATCTCCACACCCGCGCAGAACCCGCGGGGCTCGGCCAGCAGCACGCGGTCAACGGTCACGCTGGGCAGGCTAGCGGCGGTCGTGGTAGGCCCGCCGGTAGCCTTGGGCACCATGTCTCTGCCCACCGTCGCCGCTGTTGCGCCTGGCTCCGCTGCTCAGCGGGCCGGCGTTGCCATTGGCGACGTTGTACTCACCATCAATGGCACCGTACCTCGCGACATCATCGAATGGCGCTTTGCCGCCGACGACAGCGAAGTCACGCTGGAAGTTCAGCGCGGCGGGCTGGAACTGACCATCGAGATAGAGAAGCGGGTGGGAGAGCCACTGGGCGCCGAAGTCTCCAGCGCAGTGTTCGACCGAGTACGCACGTGCGACAACCACTGCGAGTTCTGCTTCATCTACCAGCTGCCGCCGGGGCTGCGACCGAGCCTGTACCTGAAGGACGACGACTACCGGCTCAGCTTCCTGTACGGCAACTTCACCACGTTGACACGATTCACCGAGGCCGACCTCGAGCGGGTGGTCACCGAGCGGCTCTCGCCGCTGAACGTCAGCATCCATGCCACCGACCCCGAACTGCGGTCGCGCA
>JANOYI010000551.1:0-7911 GCA_031428795.1 Ilumatobacteraceae bacterium
GTTCAACGGTAACCCTGGCCCCACGGCGCAGGACTCGAAGGACAACCCTGATCCGAACTCGCAGTACAACTGGCTGAAAGCCGACCTCGAGTCCAATGCCGATAAATGCACGATCGTCACCTACCACCACCCAGTGTTCAACACCGGCCATCAGTCGAAAGTCGGGTTCGACCCGACCGCCAGGAATGAGTCGTACTTCCAGGACATGTGGGAGCTCATGGCGGACCACAGCGTGTCGCTGGTGCTCAACGGCCACGATCACAACTACCAGCGCTTCATTCCGATCGGCCGCGACGGCCGGGCCAGCCCGACGGGCATCACGCAGATCATCGCCGGTGGGGGTGGTCACGCCGTCTCCACCCCCGCCAAGTACAACATGGAGACCGACGGGCCGATGCTCGCCGCCAGCGGCACGTTCTACGGCGCGGCGCGCCTGACCGCACATCCCGACCGCATGGACTTCTACGTCGGTAACGCCGATAGTGGCGAGATGTTCGAGCAGGGGTCGGTGCCGTGCCAGGCGCTCGGTCCGGACCTCGTGCCACCCGTGGTCCCCACTTCGGTGACGGCCACGGCGATGGTCCAGGGCAGCGGCCACCCCCAGATCCAGTTGGCATGGACGCTGTCAGCCACGCCCGACGATCGCGGCGTCGCGCAGATCTATGTCCGCCGCAGCGGCACCCCCGGCGTCATCGCGAAGGTGTCCAGCGCTGGTCAGTCGTGGACTGATACCAGTGTCCAACTGGGCAGCGCCTACGGCTACACCATCACCGCCGTCGACGCCTGGGGCAACGAATCCGCGCCCATCACCTCAGCTGTGGTGTCGGCCCCGGCAGTGCCCACCACCAACTCGGCCGTCGCCGATACCTACGTCAACAGCGGCTCGTCCAACTCCACGTACGGCACGGCCAACCCCATCCGGGTGAGCAGAAGCACCACGTCAGTGATGCGAAGCTTGCTCAAGTTCGACCTCACGCGTGAACAACCGAACATCACGTCGGCCACCCTGCGTATCCTTCCGTCCTCCAGTGCGGCGAATACGACGATCACCGTTCGGGGCGTCAACTCCACATCGTGGAACGAAGCACGTAACGGCACCGGCAGCGTGACCTGGATGACACAGCCCAGTCTCGGTGCCGTGGGCCCTTCGGTCAGGGGATTCACGGCCGGTAGCTGGGTCGAGTACGATGTCACCTCGCTGGTGACGTCCAACACGCTGGTGTCGCTGGCCCTCGTGCAGGAGATCGCCGGCACGGCGGTGGCCATCAACTCGCGAGAAGGCGGCGCAGCGGTGGCAGCGCAGCTCGTCGTGACGTCGGCGCCGCCGCTCGACTCCACATCCCCGAGCGTTCCCGTCGGCGTGACCGCCACGGCACCGACCGATGCAGAGAGCCCCGTCACTGTCACCTGGCTGGCCTCCACCGACAACGCCGGAGCTGTCGACCACTACGTGGTGCTGCGCAACGGTACGGCGATCGCCACCGAGACCGATCTCGTCCACGTCGACGCCACTGTCGCGGCCGGCGTCACGTTCGAGTACAGCGTCATCGCCGTCGACCGTGTGGGCAACGCCTCGAATGCCAGCTCGGTCACTGCGGCCTCGACAGCGACCACGCTCGACATCACACCACCGGAAGCGCCCGAATCGGCAAGCGTCATCGCTGTTTCCTCGACCTCCGCACGCGTGTCGTGGGAGAAGGGCCTCGACAACGTTGCTGTCGCCGGCTACCAAGTTCTTCGTCGTGCGGGCACGACTGGCTCGTTCACCGTCATCGCCGAGGGGTCGGCATCGACCCTGCAGTTCACCGACTTCGGACTGCAACCGGGTTCCAACTACAGCTACGACCTGCGCACGGTCGACACGTCGGGCAATCGCAGTGAGCAGTTCCGGGCCGGCGTCATCACCACTGCGGGCAGCTCGGAGGACACATCTCCTCCGACGACGCCACCCAACTTCACGGCGAGCGCCACCAATAGCACCGTCAGCCTCACCTGGGACCCGGCGACCGACAATGTCGGCGTGTCGAACTACCCCCTGCTGCGCGGCGTGACCCTGGTGCAGCCCGGCCCCCAGGGAACCGAAATGCAGTACACGGAGACCGGCCTCCAGCCGGGAACGACCTACGAGTTCTCGCTGTTTGCCCAGGACGCCGCCGGCAACGTGTCCGACGTGCCCGCCACGCTGCTGGTGACCACGCTCGACGATGTGCCACCCTCGGCACCCACCGGGCTCGCTGTCGCGCTCGGCCCGAACGTGGCGAACCTGACCTGGGCGGCCGCCACCGACAATGTCGGCGTTGCCAGCTATCGCATCTACGACGGTGCTACGCAGGTCGGCACGAGCGCCTCGACATCCGCCCAGCTCGCCACCCAGCCGGGCACCTCGTACCAGTTCTCGGTGACCGCGGTCGACGCAGCCGGCAATGTGTCGGCTGCCTCAGGAGCCTCGAGCGTCACCACCGAGTCCTACGTGGGGCGCGCCGCGACGCTCACCGACGACAGCTACGTGAAGAACGGCACCTCGGCGGGCAGCAACTACGGCAACGCGACCCTAATGCGGGTCCAAGGCGGCACCACCGTTCAGAAGGCCTACGTGAGGTTCACGGTCGACGGAAATCAGCTCCGGGCTGTGCTTCAGCGCAGCGTGCTGCAGCTGTATGCCCAGGGCAGCCAGCCCAGCGTGACAGTGTCGCTCGTCGATAACAACGCGTGGACCGAGCGCACGATCACGTTCAACAACGCCCCTGTCGCAGGAGCGGTGCTCGGCACGGTCCCCCTCACCACGATCGAGGGCTGGCTCGAACTGGATGTCACTGCCTGGGTGCGGGCTCCCGGCACGTACAGCTTCGTCATAACGACGACGTCCACCCTGGTCCCGAAGTTCAGCACGAAGGAATGGTCTCCGGCCGATCCTCAGTTGCCGGCGCAGACCCCGCGCCTGCTCATCACCTCGCACGGCTAACGGCTCCAGCAGCCACCAGCGTGGCGGACACCCGCTGGCAGCGACGTCAGGGTTCCGACGTGGTTGATGCGATGTCGCGGGGCGCCTCGGCGAGAGCGATGAGATCGGCAGCGGCAATGTTGGTGCCGATCAAGGAGAACACGTCGCACGGCGGCCGCAACGACGGTTCGGACCATGTGACGACTACCAGCCTGTCGGCCGTCCCGAACGCGCCAGCGGTGGAGACCACCGCCGGGAGGCCCCCCACCGTGGCATCCTGCGTCTCGAAGTCGAGGTCTTCGTACGCGTCGAGCACATCGACCCCGACGGCGATCTCGAGCTGCACGCCGATCCCGACGTACAACTCGCGACGGCCCATCATGCCGTCACCGAGGTTCGGCAGTCCACGGTCGACGAGACGCATGGGCGACTGGGGTTCGATTCCGGCGGGCGGACAGGTCGAGTATCGATCGGGGCGCGGCGCGAGCAAGGTCGAAGGGGGAGAGGCGTCGTCGTCGCTCGGTGAGCAGGCACTACCGATGGTGACCAGCGTGGCGGCGAGCGCCAGCAGGCGGCGGCTCACGCGGTGTGCTCCCATTGCCGGGACTGACGGCGGCGACGGAGCGCGATGACTCCGACCGAGGCCAGCACGATCAGCACCATCGAGCCCAGTGCGATGCCCTGCGCCATGCCCGAGCCCTGCCCGCCCGGTTCGCTCGAGTCGAACACGTCGGTGCCGGCGACTGTCATGTCCGGCGGCTGGCCGCCGATCAGCTCGGCAAGCTCCTCCAGGTAGAGCGTCCCGTACTTGCGACTCGGTTCGATGTGGGAGTTCTCGCTGAACTCGTTCCAGCTGATGATGCCGAGGGCGTCCGGCGACGATGCCATGGCGGCGGCATATTCGAGGCGGAGCGTCACACCGTCGAGACGCTCGACCACCGACGTGCCGCCGACGAGCCGGGCATCGAAGCCGACTGCCATCGGTGGGATCCACACGCCACCGGACTCGTGCACGGCCTCGCCCATGGCGTCAAGTCGCTCCTGGTACTTGCCCTGGCTCGCCGGGTTCACCGATGACCAGTAGTACGCGTTGCCGTCGGTCACGCTCGCCAACCGCTCGATGCCCTCGACGTCCTTCTCGGTGCCGAGCAGTAGGATATCGTTGCGTCGCTCTGCACCGATCGCGGCGACGTCGTCCGCGCTGAAGCGCCATGAACCCGACAGGATGACGGCTGGCTTCTCGAAGACCTGGAAGGCGAACCGATCGACGAACGTGTCGATGAAGTAGTCGAGATCGTCGATCACGCGCTGCACGGGCAATGGCTCGCGCTCGAAGTCCAGACCTTGGTAGATGACCACCAGCGTGAAGTCGTGCGCCTCGGCGATGTCGGTCAACATCGCCAGACGGCGATTGAGCTTGTCGGTGTGCTTCCAGCTGACGATGAACCCGTCGATGCCGGCTGCCTTCGCCGCGGTCACCTGCCCTTCCATCACCGAACGCTGGTCGCTCGAGTACTTGCCGGCGAGCGGGAGGTCGGATTTCGCCCGGTTCCAGGTCGTTGCGTCGTACCAGATGTAGTAGTACGCAAGGACGGGTACGTCGATCGCAGATCCGTGAGTGGCCGGCACCGCGGCGGGTGCCCGCTCGGCCCGCGTCGCGGCGCCGATGGTCGGCGGTCCCGCCGCAGACACGGTCGCGCTGAACACGCACGCACACATCGCACATCGTGGTAAGAGGGTCCGAAGTATTCGGGTCGATCGGCTCATGACCCGCCCGCCAAGGTGGGTGCGTCCGCGCCGGCCCCTTGCTCCGTCGATGTCTCCGGCGGCGTCTCCGGCGGCGTCTCCGACGATGAGCCGGACTCGCCCTCGTCCGGGCTTGCCGGATCCCCGACGTCGCTCCGGTGGCGGCGCCGACCGATCAAGATCAGTCCAACGGCGATGGAGATCAGCGCCGCGACAACGGCACCGATATCGACGACGCTCATCAGTTCGAGGTCGAGCACCAGATCGCGAGACACCGACACGGGCCGCCACGTGACGAGGCCCGGGCCATCGACGCGCATCTCGTACTCGCCTCGCGGCAGCAACGGCAGGTCCGCCCGACCGTCGACCACAAGGTGCCGGGTCTGCTCACCGTCAGGCCACCGAACCAGCACGGCGTCACCAGTGCTGAAGCCGAAGAACGCGTCGGAGACGTTGACGATCACGTGGAAGAACTGGGTGTCGACGGCAACCTCGTCGGTCTCGGACGGGAAGAACTTCTGTTGCGACCTGTTCACCGTGTTCGTTCCGTCGATGAAGACACTCTGCACGGTGTAGTAGAGGGCCTTGGTCTCGAGGCCGGTCGGGCTGGCGATAGTTCGTACCGACGGCAGCATCTGGGGATCGAGGAGCTCGCGCCCCGTGAACTCGAACACCACGCCCACCGAGCTCTTCAGGGTCGTCTGCTCGATGCGGTCGTACGGCACCGGTTCTCCGTCGAGGTTGACGAACGTGAAATGCACCTCATCGAGTTTCACGAACTGCGCCACCACTTCTCGCGTGCGGTTGGCGCTGCCTACTCCGTAGAAGCGCGTGAACGTGGCATCGCTCGTGGGGTCTCCCTCGTAGCGAAGGTAGGCGAGCCTAGTGGAGATGTCGGACAGGTCGCCTGCACCGAGGACCACGACCTCACCGGCCCCGTCAGTGATGTGCTCGACGCCGTCGATGAGGAACACCGCACCGGCGATCGGTGGGGTGGTGACGACGCGGAGGTCGGATGCACCGGGGGCGGCGGCCACGTGAGCGGCTGACGCCACCAACAACGCGACGACTGCCGTCAACAGGACAGCCACACACGCGCGAACGATCTTCACGCCAGGACCTCCCGATCGGCGGCTGCCACCGCCACGTCGTCCCGCCGACGCTGAGCGTGGGCCCAGGCCAGGACGGCTCCCAGCAACACGAGCGCCAACGAGTACGCCGGGTAGAGAACTGCGATGTTCACCTTTGCTGGCTCGACCACCTCGCGGGACGCGGGGAGCAGCACCGGCTCTCGCGGCGGACTCCCGAAGTCGAAAGCCGACACGATCGACGATGCCTCGGCATCGCGCGAGGCGAGGGGCTTGACACCCCAGTTCTCTTCGATGAACTTCAGCCCCGAGGTGAAATCGAGCACGGTGCTGTCGACGTAGCCCTTTCGGGCGTACGGGCTGACGAGGAGCGCCGGCACGCGGAAGCCGTAGCCGAAGGAGTCGACGCTCGGCGGCGGGACGTGATCATAGAAACCGCCCCAGTCGTCGTAGCTCCACAGGAAGGCAGATGATTCCCATGACGCACTGCGCATGAGGTTGTTGACCAACGTGCGCACGAATGCCTCACCGGCCTGCACGCTTCCCGGTGGGTGCTCGCTGGCGCCTGAAGGCACGAGGAACGCGACCGACGGGAGCGTGTCGTTCTCGAGGTCGAGCGCGTACTGCTCCATATCGACGATATTTCTGGACAGAGCGGGATCGTCGATGAAGCGGTCCATGGCCAGCAGAGGTGCCCACACGACCTGTGCACCCTTGTCGCCCACCCGCTCTGCGCGGATGTTGATGGTCGGGTCGTAGTTCTGGATGTAGAACTTCCACGAGATGCCGGCCTCGGCGAGCCGGTCGAAGATCGTGGGAATTTCGTCGCCCCATCCGTTCGTCGGGACGGCATCACTCTCGCCATCCGTGCCGGGCTGACCTGCGACCCAATACATGTGATTGGCCACGCTGCCGCCGGCGGCGGACGAGAAAAAGCGGTCGAACAACACGTAGTTGTCGGCGATGTTCCAGTACCACGGCAGGTCGCGGTCGTCGTAGTAGGCCATCGCCAGCTCACCGGTGGGAAGACCGCCGACGCCGGAAACGAACCCATCCATCGCGCCGCCGTTGTACTGCGCGAGGTGCGTCTTGCGGCTGTGAGGCAGGTCGACGACCGCCCGGTTGCCGACATGCGACGACGGGACACACTCACCGTCGGGCAGCGCCGGGTCGACGGGCATGCACAAATCGTCCGGGATACCGTCGGCGCCCGGGTACGTGCCGAAGTAGTTGTCGAACGAGTGGTTCTCCTGCATGAGGAACAGGAAGTGCTTGATCGGCGTGGCGGTATTGGCATCGGCAGGTGCAACCGGCTCGGGATACGCGGCAAGGGCAGCCGTCGCCGACATTCCCACCATGGCCGCCAGGGCGGCTCCCACGATGAGCGTCCGCCTCATGGCCGAACCTCGAAGACGATGATGACGGGTCTGCCGTCGGACTCGTAGGTGTACACCGGCCGACCGTGGTAACGCTCGGCGTACGCGATCACTTTCTCGCCGAAGAACTCAGACCGCTTGGTCGAGTAGGCGTCCCAGATCACGTACTGCAGTTCGTTCGTCCGGATGGCCCGATCGGCGTTGGCGATGGGCTCGTACGACGGGTTGCGGTTCAGCGGGTTCGGGCTCACCGACATCCCGTACGCCTTCCGGTGGCCATACCACTGGACGAGATTGGCCATAGAGGGGCCGACAGTCATGAACTCGGCACCCTCGGGGGTGTTCGCCTCGATCCATTCGCCTGCTTCGCGACCGCCAGGCAGGCCACCGATCCCGGCCAGGAACGAGTCGCTGGTGCGTGGCTGCACGCCCTGCCAGCTCGGGATCGCAAGCGACAATGCGACCACCGCCAGCACGAGATCGGGCACGATCGAAACGAAGGCCACCCTGGCAGGGCTGGTCCCCTCTCGGGGCTCGAGCCAGGAGGCGAGGCTCTCGAGCGCACGGTCGATGCCCAGTGCGGCCAGCATCGCCAACGGCAGCGCGGCAGCTAGCAGGTAGTGGAACCCCTTCACCGGCCACACCGTGAGGAACACGGTGGGTACCAGGATCCACGACACCAGCAGGCGTTCTCTCCAGGTGCGGGTCCTGCCCCACGTGGCTACCAAGCCGAGGACGGCACAGATGACGACCAGCCAAC
>JANOYI010000552.1:0-1946 GCA_031428795.1 Ilumatobacteraceae bacterium
GTAGCAGCTCATACGCAAGCTCAGGCTCAGCAAGCGAGCAACGCCCAACGACGATTGCGGTGTATCCCAAGGCTTCGTCATCGGGTCTCTTACGGAGCACCAGCGCCCCAATGCCCGTGGTCTCGATCGTCTCTGTCATCACGCCGATCCGGCTAAGCGCGTCCGCAACGGTGAACGTGCCCGTTCCGCGAGCGTTCAGCAACTCCGTGAACCACTCCGCGTCGCTTGGTTCCTCCGGTGTCAGGACGAGCCGTTCGGTCTCGATTCGCATGGGCATCGGTGAGTGCGTCATGAGAGGCTGCGGGGCGTCGCAATCGGTGCTTGATCCACGAGCGCAGAATGCCCTGATGGAGAATGGAATGCAAGACGTTGCGTGTTTTCGTAGCGTCGTGGGTCTGGCCGGGTGTGTCTCTCGAATGCCCTGTCGCCGTGAGGTTGGCTTCCGAACGAACCGACCAGTCGGCCAGATCCAGTCGCGGTGTGGCTCGTAAGAGGAACGGCATCAACCACATATCAGGTGTGCCCACCGTGGCGAACCCAACCAAGAGACGAGGGAACACATCATGTTCATGATCGGCATCGACCCCCACAAGGGGTCCCACACCGCTGCTGCGGTCGACCGGGCTGAGGCGGTGATCGACACGATTCGTGTCGATGCTGATCGGCATCAACGGGCCCGACTGTTGTCGTGGGCCGCACCGTTTTCGCCGCGCACCTGGGCCATCGAGGGCGCGACAGGGATGGGTGCCCTGCTTGCCCAGCAGCTCGTCGCTGCCGGCGAACACGTCGTGGATGTGCCGCCGAAGTTGTCGTCGCGGGTACGGCTCCTCGAGCGCGGCAAGATCGACAAGACCGATCCCAACGATGCCCGCTCGGCGGCGATCGTTGCCTGGCACAACCCGCTGTTGAACGTCGTCACCGGACTCGATGAGCATCGCGTCGTGCTACGTCTGTTGGCCGATCGCGATCATCAGATCACGGCCAACCGGACCCGCACGATCTGCCGGCTGCACGCCTTGTTGTGTCTGCTCATCGAGGGCGGCACCGGCCGTTCGTTGACCGTCACCAAAGCCGAACAACTGCTGGCCAGCGTCCATATCGGCGATGTAGTGAGTGCTGAACGAGTGGCGGCTGCGAACGAACTGCTCGACGAGATCCGCAATTACGACACCGCCCGCGCCGACGTCCGCGCGCGTACCGCGACGGTGATCAAGTCCACCGGCTCGACCGTCACCAGCATCCACGGGATCGGACCGCTCACCGCCGCGATCATCATCGGTCGCGCTGGCGACATCCGTCGGTTCCCGACCGCTGGGCACTTCGCCCGCCACAACGGCACCGCGCCCATCGAAGCATCCTCGGGACCAAAGAAGCGGCACCGGTTGAACCCGCGCGGGGACCGCCAACTGAACCACGCGATCCACATGGCCGCGGTTACCCAGGTCGGCCACGTCACCGCTGGACGCGTCTACTACTTGCGCAAGCAGGCCGAGGGAAAGACCCGCAAAGAAGCGCTGCGCGCGTTGAAGCGCCAACTCAGCGACGCTGTCTACCAACGCCTCATCGACGACACCCGCAACTGACCCACCACCTGCCGAGCTCGACACGACAGCGACCAGTGGGCTCGGGAGGACATTGCGAGGACGTCACTGGAATCCAGCGTGGCCGGCATCGCACCTCACATGACCCGGCTCTTCGGAACAGTCACTCCCGAACCCGAGCGACACGCTAATCACCATCGACCACGCTCTGCCCCGGCGCGCCCAACAACGGGCTCGAAGCTGCCCCTTGACACAAAGAGGATTCGGTATGTGCGCTGTGCGCAAGTACTTCTGGTCGGTTGATATGTGCGCCCTGCGCGATTAGCGGGCTGCGCCGGCGATGAAGGTGGACACGATGTAGGTGGCGTGCCGGTCGAGAGAGACGCGTGCGCGGTCGTAGCGCAT